>JBAXCM010000039.1:0-16729 GCA_037141475.1 Verrucomicrobiota bacterium
GACATCACAAACTGCCGCCCGCTGCCACTGACAAACACCCGCCCGCCAGGCTCGGTCAGGGTGGCGAAAAATCCGATGACAAACGAGCCGGTGACGTTCACTAGCAAGGTGCCCCAGGGGAACGTCTCGCCCCAGTGCTGCGCCGCATACCCCGAGATGGCAAAGCGCAACAATCCGCCCAGACCACTTCCGAGTGCTACCAAAAAATAAATAAACATGGGAAAATGCCGCTTTGAGGTGCCACCACCTTGCCAGCCACCCGCTGCCTGGCAAGCATTTCCAGCAGATTCCCCGGCCAAGTCCGCCCAGATCCCGGCTCCCGTCTCTGCTGTCTCATGATGTCAACCAGATAGTGGATAACAGGAGACTCCTCTCATTGCACGGGAACGCCCCCGTTAGGTGACCTTGGAAATCTGGGATGGTCCAGCGACGGTGGGTCAAGGGGCGGGCAGGATGGGTGAATCCCAACCGGCCAAGTCTTCCGGCTTGACGTGTTCGGCACGTTTGACGTCGCCGAGCCAGGTTGGCCGATAGGGCCCGACGATGCTGATATCCATGTCCGGCTTGATCGACTGTTCCATGCCCGCCGCCCAAAAACAGGCATTGACCACCATTCGCCGGAAGCCGTCGTTGACCAGATCGCCAGAGGCACCATAAGTGCTGGTGAACACCCGGCCCACCTTGCCGTTGCTGCCGGTGTAGCTGCGCACCCATGCCCCCGGCATCGGCTTCTTGCTGGTGTCGTCCGGCGATGTTGGCTTCATGCCTTGGAGCGGTTGGGCCATGGCCAGCACCTCGCTGCCTTTGATGGGATCAGCATTGTAGGCGCCGATCTCCGCCCACGCCGATTTTACGCCGCGCAGGACCGGGTGGCCCGCCATGGCTGGCACCAGGTCGAGCCGGGTGCTCGACTGATGGTTAGGCCCGTAGTGGCCGACCCAGGTTTCGCCGAGGATTTGGCGGCCAAACCCACCTTGAAAGTCCGCGCCGGCATAGGCATGGTCGTATTTGGCAAAGGCATTGTCCTTTGGAATCTGAAAGCCATGGGTCGCGGTGCGCAACCCGACGACCGGACCGCCACGGGCCAAATAATCGACGATGGGTTGCATTTGTTCGGCCGGCAGGCATTGGAAGCGGGTGAAAATGACCATCAGGTCGGCGTCCTTGAGGGCGGTGGTGCCGGGAATATTGGAGGTGCCCGGACTGATGTCGCCGGTGGCAGGATCCACACCAAAGAGCACGGTGCATTTGAAGCCGTGGTGTTTTGCCAGGATGCGCGCCAGTTGTGGAAGAGCTTCTTCAGATTTGTATTCGTGATCGCTGGCGATCAGAACGATGCTCTTGCCCTTGCCGGGACCGGTATCCCCTTGGTAAACCAGCGGCGCGGCATGAACCAAGCTGGAACCAGCCAACCCTCCCAGGGCTAGCGAAAGATGGGCGGCAAAGCGGGGGACGGCGGGTGGCTCCATCATAAACTGGGGATTTTTGGGGTTGTGAATTCGCGGTGTGGCGGCTACCAAGCCGCTTTAGCGAGGCGCGCAGTCACCCACGAACCTGCCGACCGCAAGTGGGGCTGCTGATTTTAGTTTAGGGATTTTAGAGATTGAGCCAGAAAGGCGTATTCTGCGGGATGATTGTGCAGATGGGCGGAGATGCGCAAATACCGCCTTGTGCCGATGCTCACAAACGGCACCTCAATCCTAAACTCGTCGTGCAGACGGATTTGCTCCGGTGCCACCGTCGAGCACAAGCGCGGGTTTTGAAATCGCTCTGGCAGCGGGATGGTGGCCATGCTACCGAGCATACTCACCGGACACGGTGCCTTCACCTCCAGTGCGGCGCATAGCAGCCTGCGGGCCTGACAGGCAAGGGCGTGATTGTGGCGGCGAAGCGCAGGCCAGCCACCGGGCAGCAGCCTGCCCAGCCACTCGATGGCTTCGGCCACGCACAGCCAGGCGCTGGGATCGAAGGTACCGGCCCAATCGAAGCGGTCTTGGAACGAGGAAAACCCGGGGCGGGGTGAGTTATTGCCGTGGCTGATGACGGCGGGCTGGAGGGTTTCCTGGCAATCTTCGCGAGCCCACAGAAACGCGCTGCCTTTCGGCGCGCATACCCATTTGTGGAGGTTGCCGCAATACCAGGCCGGCCGCAGGGCACTGAGGTTGAGCGGCAGCATGCCTGGCGCGTGGGCCCCATCGACGAGTGTCTCAATGCCGCGGGCCGAAAGCTCACGCACAATCCGGGCAATCGGCAGCACCAGCCCACTGGCACTCGTCACATGGTCGATCATCGCATACCGGGTGCGCGGCGTGACAGCCCGCAGAATCGCCTCCACGACCTCGTCGGGCTTGCTGACCGGAAAGGGAATTTGCGCGACGATCACCTTGGCTCCCGCACGCCGCGCGCTTTCCGTTAAAACATTGCGGCAGGCGTTGTAGTCGAGGTTGGTGGTTAAAATAGCGTCGCCGCGGCGCAGTGGCCACGAGCGGACCACCGCATTGACGGCAGACGTTGCATTGGTGACGAACACCACATCGCGGGGCCTGGCCCCAATAAAACCGGCGAGTGTCTGGCGCACTGGGTGCAGGCGGCCTTCGAGGTGGCGCCAGAGGAATTGCACGGGGGAGGCTTCCATTTGCTGGCGCAAGGCAGACTGGAGCGCGAGGATCGGTTTGGGGCAGGCACCAAACGACCCGTGGTTGAGAAACACCAGCTCGGCATCCAGCGCCCAGTGCTGGCGCATCGGGGCATGCGCGGGTCGCGGAATCTGCAATGTCATGGCCTCAGGCTGCCGCCCCACCCGCCCAATGCAAAGGCAATTTCCCTAGCAGGAAAATTTGTCTTGGGGAATTCATGGCACAATTTGTAGGGTGTTCCTGCAATATTTCAAAAAATCCCTTGTCAGGAATGGAGGGGTGCCCAATCATTTGGCCCATGGTCCAACACCGTGACACTGAAGCAAATGCCAGACGGAATCTGCGCGATGTGGGCTTGTCGTTATACTTGCTCACTTCGGTACCAAGCGGTATTTCGGTGCTTCAGCCCCGTTTCTCAGTCGATCAGTGACCTGTGGGAGGAAATCACTACTTCAATCCACCAACATCCGTCGATGCGAAACCCTCTCAATTACCTATCAAGCATCATTCGGGCGGACCTCAAGGTCACGCTTTGGCTCGGCATCGCTTTTGTCTTGGTCATGTTGCCCAATATTTTTCCAGCCTTCTGGCCGGTTTTTAAACCCGGTTGGCTCTTGGTTGCCCTGCATCTGGCAGGCCTATTGCTGGTGCCTTGCCTCTTTGGAATCCAAGTACGCAAAATTTTGCTGTTATGCTGGCCATTCGTCTGCGTCGCGCCGATTGCTATTGGCTGCTACCTGACCACCCGCGAGTCACCCAGGGATTGGTTCTTTTTGACTGTGGTCGATACCAATTTCAGGGAAGCCTCGGTGTTTATGCCCCAAATTGTCGGGTGCGGGCTGCTCTTCATAGCGATGACCGTTGCCTACGGTTGGCTGATGTCGCGCAGCGCTTTTAAACCCCTGAAACTCGGGCCGGTGAGCCGCACAGGCGTCGCCATTTGCGCCTTGCTTATCCCATTAGGGGAACTCATGCACTCCAATATGGACAAGGCATGGAAGTCAGAGCAATGGCGTGTGGTCGCCAACTTTCCCGTTGGGACGATTATCAGCGGAGTTGAGGCCGCGCAGATAAGTTATCAAATCGCCCATCGTGGCAATCTCGCCAAAGACCTTGTGGTGAACTCAACGGTCGACCCGCTGCCCAAGGGCCAACGGGAAATCCACGTCCTCGTTATTGGTGAGACCACTCGCGCCAGCAGTTTTGGGCTTAACGGCTACGCTCGCCAGACCACCCCCCTGCTTGCCGCCCAGCCTGGGTTGCTGAATTTCCACGATGTTGTGGCACCAGGGCCAACCACCATCATCAGCGTCCCGGTGATCCTAACTTCCTGCAACGCCGCGAGCGCCCAGTTCTCCTGCGGTCGTCCGAGCGTCTTGAACGTTTTCAAGAAGTTCGGCTACCGCACCTACTGGTTATCCACACAGTTGCAACACGGCCGTTGGGACACACCTTGTTCCGTGTTCGCCAAAGACGCTCATGAAGCAAAATTCCTCAGCGGCGCATTCTCCTCCAACGGAAAAACCGGCGATGAAGCCTTTGACACCGTCCCGGATAGCGCTCTGATTGATGCCGTCCGCTCGGTGCTGGCGCGTGGTGAAGAGAAAGTGCTGCTCGTCCTCCATACCATGGGCAGCCATTGGATCTACTCGGACCGCTACCCAGCCGAGTTCAATCGCTTTCCTTCCGACCCCGCCATTTGTGCTGCCGCGAGACTCAAGGCGACGCCCGAGGGCTATGAGCAACTGCGAAATTCCTACGATAATACGATTCTTTTCACGGATTACGTTCTGAGCCAGCTCATTCATCTTCTCGATGGCCAAGGCGCCGTCTCATCGCTGTATTACGTCTCCGACCATGGCGAAAATGGTGGTGATACGGCCGTCGAGCCCTTCAAACATGGCACGCTCACTCAAGAGGTCTTGCGAGTTCCAATGTTCATCTGGCTGTCCGGTGCCTACCAAACTGCCCGGCCGAGCCAGACCAACGCCTTGCGCTCCCACCTTGAGACCCCGTTCTCGGCCGACACCACGTTCCACACCCTGCAAGACATTGCGGGCCTTTCCTGTTCATTTTTCAAACCTCAACACAGTATCGCGAGTGCTTCCTTTCAGCCAAGCCCACGCCTCGTCATCGACCTAGGAAGCAACCTGAAAGACTATGACCAGATGATCGCCCCCACGGGCTGCGGCATGAAAGCCGGCTCTCGATAGCCGCCCGAAACGCCGAGTTTTGAAATTTATACCACGAAGGTGCAGGCCGCTCCGAGCTGCAGACCACGCGATTCTTGCGGACTGTCGGGTTGGTTTCGTCGGGTTGGAGATTGCCTAACCGACCCATTGACGCAGCCCCATTGTGAATATATTCATCCCGGCTTGTCGCCGGGCAGCGGGCATGCCACCCTGCTGCCGCAGTGACTCCTATTCTCTCCATCTGGGTGCTCGGTGATGGCAAGCCGGGACACGAAAACCAGGCCCTCGGATTGGCTGAGGCGCTGCAGCGGCTGCGACCTTGCTCGATCGAGCGTATCTCGCTGGCGGGATTTCGCGGGCTGTTCGGGCGCTTTCGCGGAGTGCTGCGTGCGGCTTCAGCCTTGCCCAAGCCGGATTTACTGATGGCTGCCGGTCACGCCACCCATCCAGCCCTGCTGTGGTTGGCGCACCAGCACCGCGTGCCAGGCATCGTTCTGATGCGGCCGAGCTTGCCCCTGAGCTGGTTCGATTTATGCATCGCTCCGGCTCACGATTTCCCCCAAAGCCCTCCGCCCGCCAACGTCCTAACAACCTCTGGAGCGCTCAATCGGGTGCTGGCCGATTCCTCCGCAGACCGCAGCGGCGGTCTGATATTGGTCGGCGGCCCGTCTGCCATCCACCATTGGGATGCCGATGGATTATTAGATTCATTGGCACGGATTTGTGGAGATGGCAGTGGCGGGCTGTGGCAGTTAACCGATTCTCGGCGCACGCCGCCGGGGTTTCTGGAGCGGTTGCGTCAACGCCTGCCCGGGCTGAGGGTTTTCCCCCATGGCGAGACCCCGGCAGATTGGTTGCCTGCCCGCTTGGCAGCTGTGGCCGACGTGTGGGTCACTGAGGATTCCGTCTCCATGGTCTATGAAGCGCTCTCGTCCGGCGCCCGGGTCGGCCTGTTGCCATTGCCCCGTTCCAAACCCCAATCCCGGGTATTGCGTGGCCTAGCCCAGCTGGTGGATGCGGGTTGGCTCACCCCTTACGAGCGCTGGTGCCAAACCGGTAAACTCAACGCTCCCCCTGCGCCGTTGCAGGAAGCATCCCGCTGTGCCGCGTTTGTCCTCACGAAATTTTTCGCCTCCCCTCCGCCGTCCGCGTGAGAGGGTCACGGCCTGCGGAGGAACACGTGTCAAATCCTGTGTGAAGAAGCGAGGCTCGCGGATGGCCCTCCAGATGGCCACTGTGATTCGGCCCATCCACCCCTAATCCATGTCGCAATCCGGCCTCGTGCCCACCTCACAAAACCTCCGAATTTCGCACTTTGTTCGAAATTTTCAAAAAATCCTCTTGCGCCTAGTCGCCCAGCCCCCCATCTTCCGCCCCGAACCCCACACGGGGCGTTAGCTCAGCTGGTAGAGCACTTGCATGGCATGCAAGGGGTCAGCGGTTCGAATCCGCTACGCTCCACTTTCCCTTTCTTTCCTTAGAGCCATAAGGGATAACGGGAGAGTGGCAAATGGGTGAGCGGTCCAAGTGTACCCTAAAGCGACCCCTAGATTTTAAAACGCCCCCGGTTAGTTGGCGGATCGCCGGCCAACTCCTCGAGGTGCTTGGCGACGGTGAACCCCGGAAGCTTGGCGGCACTCCTGAAATTGCGAAGCCACGCCCCGGCCGTGCGTTCCAGCGCTGGACGGTCACGGCGGCGAACAGCGGGGCCTTCTTGACGTTGAAAAGACAGGCAGCGGGCGTCAGGTTTGCGTTCATAGTGGATCAAGATCAAAAACATGGGCAACGCCGGGCGCAACGGCGGCGAGTATTACACCCCGCGCCCGCTCATTCGTGCCATCGTCGCCGTCACCGCGCCCCGGCTCGGCGAGACCATCTGCGACCCCGCCGTCGGCAGGCGGCGGAGCTGCTTCAACCGCCCGCACCTGATTTCTCTTAAAAACAACTCCCGTGAAAGCATCGAGCCATTCCCCAAAACCCTCATTTTCAATGAGTTTCTTCTTTAAAAGCTAAACCCCATGAACGAAGCCGAAACCCGAGCCGAACACATCAGCCTATCAGTCGAGCAAAGGAAAGGCCGGAATTGCCGGAGCTTTGGATTTCCTTGCAGGTCTTGCCAATAGGTTCACGGTGACAGCGACTCAAATCCGCATTGAGAACGATCAGGTGCCCTTTGTCAATGAGCGTAAATCCGGATACCGGTGGAATTGGCGCATGTCATGCGCGGAGAAATATAAACGTTCCGCCATCTTCGCGCTCGACTTGGAAGCCGAGGTTAATGAGATCGGCGACGATCTGGTAGGTCTTCGCGGTGCCGATGACAGCCGGGTGCAGCTCCATCATGATTTTCTTCACGCTGGCGGGCACTTCGCTGAAATTCACGAATTGTTCCGCGCCTTCGACGTCTATGATCAGCGCTGTCGGCGCATAATCAAGGCGCTGCAAGAGACTTGCCAGATTGGCCGCCGGAACGCGAACGGACGTCCCACTGTTCGAGCCCCCAATTAGCGAATTCTCCCAGAACTCGCTGCCGATGTTGAGCGTGACCTCACCGTCTTGCGCTGCAAGAGCCAAGTTGTAAACATTCGGCATGAGACCGTTGAGCGCGTAGTTCTTTTTTAGGATTTCCACGGTGTGTGGATTCGCTTCGACGGTGGTGTAGCGGGTGATGCCAAGGCGTGTCTGGCAGAACAAGCCGATGAAGCCGATCGCGCCGCCGACTTCAAGGACGGTGTCGTCGCGGCTAAGACAGTCCTGAACCAGCTTCCGCTCCTGCACTTCGTACCGGCCGAGCATGATGATATTCTTCATCACGGAAGATAGTGTCGAGACGTCTAGCTTGAGACCTTCAAGTGTGAGGGTTTGGACACGCGGAAGGGTGAATTTGAACTTCCAACGCGTGAGGAAATCCGACCATAAGTGGAAGAGCAGTGTACGTTCGAACAGATTTGAACGAGGATTCGTGGCAAGCATAGACATGCAGGCATGGGTTTGGTTTTATTGGAGAAAGTTGTTTGACGAGGAACTCCGGCGGCATCAGACAAACCCGGAGTTTGCGCAGAAGTATGAAAAATCGTCGGATGCAGGAAAAATACTTATCCAGTCCGCTTTGCCAAGGAATATCTTGAAAATTAACGGCTCACTCACGATTCCTTTGAGCAACACCCGTCTCTAAATCCTTGGAAAGCAAAAATTGCTTTCGTTAGGTCGAGTTTTTTGCTCTAACAACAGGATTGGTCAGTCTGCCTGCCGCTTGCTGCTTGAAGTTGCGCAGCAGACGGACCTCACGGCGGGTGATGGGATAGGGCCCGGTGAACTCGATCTGACGGGTGGACGCCGCCTTGGCGCGGCATGCATAGGCACACTTGGCTTCAAGGTAATACAGGATGAGAAAATGTCGGTCATGAGTCGTCGTTTCCGCTAGAAAATCCGGACTGCCCCGAGCCTGAAGAAACACACCTAGATCCGGATACACCACCGATTGGCTCAGCAATCGCCGCTGCCCAAAGGATGGTGGATTTTCCCGCACCAGCATGATCTGGTCATGCGCCGCCCTCTCCGTCCAGCCCGTCACCCACGCGTCGGATACGGGCTGGCAAGCATTGAGCCCCAACACCACCAGACCTAACAAAAACCCGGATTTTCCGTTCCACTTCATCATTGAACCCTTCTTCGTTCGCTTGTTCGCCACATCTCTGCCGGACCCGCCGGACAGCCGATAACCGCGATGGCCTGAAAGGAAAAGCGTATCACTCTACGGTCTGGTTGGCACTACTTTTTCGTGCCCGATCACGTTTAATCAAATCGGCGATCATCCGTGTGTTAGGACGAATTCCCTCCGAATCGACGAAAAACGCCGTATCCATCGGCACCAAAAACTCCACCGCCGAATTGATCCCCACCAAGTCGCCGTGAGCATCGACCACTGGCCCACCGCTATCTCCCGGTTGCAGCGGAATATCAATTTCAAACTTGCGGGCGCCGGTGAAATGATACTCGGGGGACAGGGCGGTGGCGAGCTTGCCGGAACCGGGTTTCAAGCCAGTGGCAATACCACCATGAATGACCGGGGTACCGACCGGCAACCAGTCCTGGGGCGGTGTCCACTGATAGAAATACGGGGTTTTGAGCGATGCGTGCAACAGCGCCAGATCGGCGCTGGCCGAGCGCCAGACGATCCGGGCCTTGGCCGTGACGAGAGTGTCATCGAGGTGATAGATCACAAAGGCATGGCGTCCTGATTTCAACCGCTCAAGCACATGGTCGGCTGTTAGAAAGTACCCATCGTCAGTGATAGGTGCGGCCGAACCACCATCCACGTCCTCACGTTGATACATTTTTGGGAAATGCCCATCGCTCCAACCTTGAATACTGGTCCGCCGCGTCACCAGCACCGCGCTGATCCGTTGGGCGACGAGGTGGCGCGTGGCCTGATTTGGATCTGCCTCTTGGGGCTGCGGCGATATGCACCCGAATGCCAGCAAATCCGCCAGCAAAACCAAGCTATATGTTCCCGCACGTATCATCCCGCGGGAATAGACCACACTCCACCCGCCGCGTCACATCTGATTTGCCGATTTCTCCAACAATTTTATCAAAATTTTACGGAAAGCCGGGGGCATGGGCAGAGGGTCGAGAGCCGCCGGATGCAACCAGACCTCGCCCTGCGCCAAAGCGAAGCTCTTGGCCGAGCCAGCATGTACCAGCAGGTGTACCCGGTAACGGGTGATGGAGTAATGCTGCTCCGCCACGACCGGCAGGTGGGCAATATCCGCCGCCGAACGGGTCGGCAACTTCCACATCCCGGTGCGGCGCCGGCCATCTTCGCAATGCACAAGCAGGCGGCCGTCAGCATCGCGCAGCCACAGGGCGTGCTCGTCCACCGCAGTGATGACGGTTTTCAGCCGTTTGAAGGGCAGGCGGGATGGGGTGTGTGCCTGGCAGAATTGAGCCACCGGGCAATTGGCACAATCCGGCGAGCCCGGACGGCATACCGTTTGGCCGAGTTCCATCAGGGCCGAGTTGTAAGCCCGCGGATGTTGCTTGTCCTCTAACATTTCCGCCCATTGCGCGATCTGGCGCTGGGCTGCGGAGGTATCCACTGGCTCGCAAAAATTCATCAAGCGGGCCAGCACCCGCGTCACGTTGCCGTCCACCACAGCACCGGGGAGGTCGAATGCGAATGCCCGCAACGCGTTGGCGGTGTAGGGACCGATGCCGGGCAGATCCAACAATTCAAGGGTGTCTCGTGGAAACACGCCGCCGTGTTTGGCGATGAGGGCGCGGGCGGTTTCGCGCAGCATTCTGGCGCGGCGATAATATCCCAGCCCTTCCCAGGCCTTGAGCAAGGGTTCATCAGCGGCCACCGCCAACGTTGCCACATTCGGAAAACTCGCCAAAAATCGCGTATAATAAGATTTCCCTAACACCGTTGCAAGTTGCGTCTGTTGCAGCATCACCTCCGACACCAGCACCGCATAGCCATCGCGCGTCCGCCGCCATGGGTAGTCCTTGCCACACACGGCAAACCACCGCAGCAACGCGTCACGGAATGCCTCCCGATTCTCAATCACGGGCCGCACCCTCGGCGGCGGCCCAATAATTTCAAGCCCAATTGAAATCTTTTGTCGATTAATTGCCACTCCTCGACGGGTAAGACCAACGCCCACATCCGTCTGAACGCCCGGTTGAGATCAACCATCTAAGAAATCGTTAATTTAATTTCTTGAATAGATGAACATGGCAGATAAAATTCTCTCGGTTTGGATGAACTCACCCTTGGAAGAGTTCGAACCTCCTGCCCCTCGCCAAAACCCGCGGGCCGGTGATTCCGGTTTTTTCATTTTCAAAACCCCGCCCTTTTCACCCCGCCCTCCGGCCCGGCCACCGGCTTTTTCAACGGCCCACAACCCAAAAGCAAATTCGTAGCAGTCAGTCATGAAAAAACTCCTCCGCGTGGTGGCCGCCACCGCCACCCTTGTCTTCCTCGTCACCCCGCTGCATGCGCAGGTGCCAAACCTCGTCAGCTACCAGGGCCGCGTGGCCGTGGGTGCCACGAACTTCGACGGCCCCGGCCAGTTCAAATTCGCGTTCGTTAATAATCCAGTCACGATAGCCTACTGGACGAACGACGGCACCCATCTCGATGGCACAGAGCCCGCTGCCGCTGTCTCGCTGACCGTGACGAAGGGCCTGTACTCGGTGCTCCTCGGCGACACCACGCTCACTAACATGACCGCCATCCCTGCGAGTGCCTTTACCAACGCTGCACTCTATCTGCGTGTTTGGTTCAATGATGGCACCCACGGCTTCCAGCTTCTCACGCCCGATCAACGGATCGCTCCGAACGCCTACCTGCCCGATGGCTCGGTCTCTTCCGCCGCCCTCGCCAGCGGTTCGGTCACCTCGGCGAAAATCGCTGTCGGTGCGATCGGCTCCGTCAGCATTGCGCCCGGCAGTATCGGCAGTTCGCAGCTCGCGACTGGTGCCCTCCTCACGCCCCAGACCGCCGCCGGCACCACACAGACCGCCGCTGCAAATGCCAGTTACGTGGCGACCGGCACGTCCAGCACGGCGTTCATTCTGCCGACGGCTGCCAATATCGGCGACGTGGTGCAGGTTGCAGCCGCAGGGCCTGGCGGATGGAGTGCCAAGGTGGGTGCCGGCGACACTTGGGTCGTCCGCGATGCTCCGCGGCAGTGGTATGCTGTCGCTAGCTCGAGCGACGGCACGAAGCTGGTTGCCGTGGTGGCCGGAGGACAGATATACACCTCGGCGGATTCCGGGGCCAGCTGGACGGCGCGCTCGACCAACCGCGAGTGGTTTGCAGTCGCCTCGTCAGCCGACGGCACCAAGCTTGTGGCGGCTGCGAACCATGGCCAGATATACCGTTCTACCAACTCCGGCGTGAGTTGGTCGGCACTTGCAGGCAGCCCGACCGCCGAATGGCGGGGCATCTCCTCGTCTGCGGATGGCAGCAAACTTCTGGCGGCTGTGGAGAACGGCAATCTCTACACCTCAGTCAATTCGGGGCAAAATTGGGTGGCGCGGGAAGCCTCCCGCATCTGGCTGGGTGTGGCGTCCTCCTCGGACGGCAGCAAGCTCGAGGCTGTGGCCAACGGCAACCGGATCTTCACCTCGTCGGATTTCGGTGTGAACTGGACGCCGCGGGAAAGCAATCGCGGTTGGCGATCGATCGCCTCTTCCTCCGATGGTGCCAAGCTCGTCGCCGCGGAGCAGGGCGGGAGAATTTACACCTCGACGGATTTCGGAGTAAACTGGACGCCACATGAAAATATCCGCAACTGGTATTTCGTGGCTTCTTCCGCCGACGGGGGCCGACTCGCCGCCGTGGACCAATATGGCCTGATCTACATTTCGGCAGACTTCGGAGCGACGTGGGCGGCGGGCGCGACCGCACGCAACTGGCAGTGCATCGCCTCCTCCGCAGATGGTGCCACGCTTGCCGCTGTGGAAAATTCGCCCACCGGCCAGCTCGTCACCTCGGCAGGCGCGGCGATTGCCTCCGGCGCAAAGGGAACCAATGCCACCCTGCAATATGTGGGCAACGGCCTGTGGGCGCCCGTCGCGCAGACACAAGTCGCAGCCGGAGCGGTCGGCACCGCGCAATTGGCCACCGGGGCAGTCGGCGCACCTCAACTGGCCACCGGCGCGGTGACCTCCGCCAAGCTCGCCTCTGGAGCGGTGGCACCCGCTCTGAGCTTTGCCGGGACGACTCAGGCGGCATTGGCCAATACGACGTACACCGCGACGGGCGCATTGCCCGCGACGCTCGACCTCACCCAAACCGCAGCGGTGGCCGGGGATATGGTGCAAATCACCGGCACTGGTGCTGGCGGATGGACCGCAGGCCTAAGCAGTTGGACGGCCCGGGACAGCGATCGAAATTGGGCGGCAGTGGCCTCTTCCGCGAGCGGCGTGAAACTGGTCGCCGCCGAGACGGACGGTCTGATTTACACATCCAACGACTCCGGTGCCAGTTGGACTCCGAGAAGCAGCGCCGACACCTGCAAATGGCAGGGCGTGGCGAGTTCCGCCGACGGCACCAAGCTGGTGGCGGTTGCCCGAAATAATCTGGCAACCGGTTACATCCCCGGCCAAATCTTCACCTCAGGCGACTCTGGGATTACTTGGACCGCCCGCGCATTCGCCAACGATTGGATCTGTGTCGCCTCCTCGGACAACGGGAACATCCTGATCGCCGGAACCCAGACTGACGCCGTATATATTTCAACTGATTCAGGGGTGAACTGGACTGCAACTGACCCGACAGGGTATTTCGGTGCCCAAGTGGTATGGAGAAGCCTGGCCTCATCTTCGGACGGGACCAAGCTGGCGGCTGCATGCAATGGTTATCTCTACACCTCCGCGAATTCCGGCTCAACTTGGACGGATCGTACCTTATGGGGTCTCCCCCAGCCGGTGGACTATGCTTCCGTGGCTTGCTCCTCGGATGGGACCAAGCTGGTGACCGTCGTTCGCGGCGGCAAGATTTGGACCTCCGCAGACGCCGGTGCCTCTTGGACGGCCCACGAAAGCAACCGCAGCTGGTCGTCGGTGGCTTCGTCATCCGACGGCCGCAAGCTCGTCGCCACGGTCAGCGGCGGCCAGACCTACATTTCCACCGACTCCGGGGTGACCTGGATTCCGCTGGACAGCAACCGCAACTGGACCCAGGCGGCCTCGTCAGCCGACGGAGCGAAAGTCGTCGCCGCGGTCAACGGTGGCAAGCTCTACACCGGCCTGACCTTTATGACCCTGGCCGCCGGTCCTCAAGGAACCCATGCCACCTTGGAATACCTCGGCAATGGCCAGTGGTCACCAGTCGCGCAGACCCAGATCGCCGCCGGCTCGGTCGGAAGCAACCAAATTGCAGCGGGAGCGGTGGGAACCACCCAACTGGCCGCCGGCGCGGTGGGGACCACCCAACTGGCCGCCGGCAGCACGGCACCGCCGGTAACGATTGCGGGAGCCTCGCAGACGGTCGCGCCAAATACCACCTACGTTACGACCAATCCAAACGCGACGAACATCACGCTGCCGACCTTGGCGAACTTCGGCGATGTCATTCAAATCAACGCCGCCGGCGCCGGCGGGTGGTCGGCTAATGTTTATGATCTTTCGACCTGGTCACAGCGGGCAATCAACACCTCTTGGTCTGCCGTCGCCTCTTCCGCCGACGGCACCAAGCTCGTGGCCGTGGACGGCGCCGGCTATGGCACCGGCTATGGCTCTGGCGGTCAGATTTATACTTCCACCGACTCCGGGATTAACTGGACGCCACGGGAAAGTAACCGCCGCTGGCAAGCTGTGGCTTCGTCAGCCGACGGCACCATGCTTGCTGCGGTGGACCGATACGGCGCGACCGTCGCCGGTGGCGCAGCCGGCGGTCGAATTTATACCTCCACGGACTCAGGGGTGACCTGGACGCCGCGGGACAGCAACCGAGGCTGGATTTCCGTAGCCTCGTCCGCTGACGGGACCAAGCTGGTGGCTTGTGCCAATTTTGTGAACGCCACAAACGGTGAGCACATCTATACCTCGACGAACGCTGGACTAACCTGGACACCGCGGGACAGTGTCCGCGGCTGGTCATCCGTGGCTTCTTCCGCCGATGGCACCAAGTTAGTTGCCACAGTAAGTAGCGACCATATTTACACCTCAACCAACTCCGGAGTGACGTGGACCGCCTCGAGCGCGCCTTTCGGCAGCAGCTGGAGCTGCGTGGCCTCCTCCGCCGACGGCTCAAAGCTGATCGCCGGGGTGAATGGTGGCCGGATTTACACCTCGGCGGACTCAGGGGCGTCGTGGACGGCGCGGGAGAGTAGCCGCAGCTGGTATTCCGTGGCTTCGTCATCTGACGGCACCAAGCTAGCCGCCGTGGATTGTTCCGGGGCAGGCGGGCTGATTTATACCTCCGCAGATTCCGGTGTGACCTGGACTCCACGAGAAACCGCACGCGATTGGGTTTCGGTCGCCTCTTCCGCTGATGGTAACAAACTGATCGCAGGCGCTTTTGGCGGCTACCTCTACACCTCGGGCGGCGTGCTCGGAGCGCAGGGCAGCACGACGTCTCTCCAATACGTGGGCGGCGGCCTATGGTCCACACTGGCCCAGTCGAAGGCTCTGCTCACCGGGCAGAGCGTGACCCAAATCGCTCCAGGTGCCGTGCAGCAAAGTAACATCGCGCCCCGAGCGGTGGGCCCCGACCAACTGGATCTCTACGCCGTTCGAGAACAAAATATCGCCAACTGGGCTGTGGATAGCGATAAAATCGCCCCCTACGCCGTTGGCAATTTTCAACTTGCGGATGGCAGCATCACTCTCGACAAACTCTCATTCGACCTCGGAATTTGGTCCGGATCTAACGGAAATATCTATCGAACAAGCGGCAACGTTGGCATCGGCACAAACAATCCTATCAACGACCTGTCCGTCAATGGAAACGCCAATTTCACCGGGCTCGTCGGCGTCGGCGGTGTGAACGCTCGAAGATTGGCAGTCGGTTATCCGCTGTCGGTCTATGGCTCTCCGCACGGGATCGCGGTGGACGTCAACGGGGCGAACACCGACGGCAGTCCCAATCATGCCAACAACTTCATGCTCTTTACCACTGACGGTGGACTGACCGCACACGGGAGCATTCAAGGACAGGACATTAACGACTTGGAAAGTTCATTTGATTTCAAATGGTTTCAAGATATGTATTATGCTGAGCTTGCATGGCAAAGCGCGCAGATTGCGGCAGACTTGATCCAGCTTGACATTGGATCGGCTGCGGTGAGCACCACTGAGTTCGGGATTTACATCACTGACTGGGCGAAACAGGCGATCGAAATGGAACAAGGCGTCGGGGTTGTATTCCAGTCGGGCAGCGGAGACTACGCGGAATGGCTGGAAAAGAAGGACCCAGCGGAAGACCTCAAGGTGGCGGAAATCGTCGGCATGACCGGCGGCAAAATCTCCAAAAACACAACCTCGGCCGAACGGTGCATGATCATCTCCACCGCGCCGATTGTCGCCGGCAATATGCAACCCAAGGATGATGAAAAGCGGTTCAAGAAAGTCGCCTTCATCGGACAGGTCCCCGTCAAGGTTAGAGGTTCCGTTAGAACGGGGGACTACGTGGTGGCGTCCGGCCTGAACGATGGATACGGCAAGGGGATCAGCCCGCAGAGGATGACGCTACAGGACTATAAAAACATCGCCGGGGTCGCGTGGTCCGCAACGGCCGATGCCCAACGCGAAGGCTTGGTCAAAGTCGCTGTCGGCATCAACACCAATGACCTCACCGATAAACTCATCCAGCAGCAAAAGCAGATCGACGGCATCGTCAGTTATCTCAAGGCCAAGGATCCTGCATTTCCCCAGGCGACGCCTGTGGCCGCGATCTCGTCCCAGCCCGCCCAAGTCGAGGCGGCACCTGTCGCTGCCGCGCCGGTCGCCCAAGCGCCCGTTGCCGGGCCTGCCCCTGATTGGGCGAAGTTCAAGCAAACGATCAAAGAGCATCCGGAACTCTTCGCTAGAGTGCTGGGTGACGCGAAAGAACGCTTGACAGCAAAGGGACTCGAATTGACTAAGCACCCTCGGGTTGCCCAGGCGCTCGATGTGAACTATTTCACCGAATGGGCGAACAGCGACGCCCCGACCTTGGAACCCCTGCCGCCGACCGCTGCGGCAATTACTACCCAGCCACTAACAGACGGGCCGCAACCATGAACAACCTTGGTAACATTCCATACACCATGAACCCCCGCCTCCTTCTGTTTGCCACGCTGATTCCCGCGGCAGTGGCCCATGCCGACCCGCGCTCTTCGGCCAACTACACCATCTCCACCGACACCGCCGACAGTGGGGGGCTCCGCGCATCCAGCACTGCCT
>JBAXCM010000040.1:0-16653 GCA_037141475.1 Verrucomicrobiota bacterium
GGGTGCTCCAGCCGGCGGCTATGTGACGGCGATGTGCGGCAAGTGGAGCCAGTTGCCGCTGCAGCCGGGCGACTGGGGGTTTGACGAGTATCTGCGCTTCAAGGGCAGCGGTGATTATTGGAACAGCCAAGAACGCGCCAAGGAGTACACCGTCAACGGCAAGCCCAAGCCACTGCGCGATGGCGAATACCTGCCCGACAAAATGCACGATTTTGTCATCAACTTCATCGACCGCCACCAGCACGAGCCGTTCTATGTTTATTATGCCATGTCGCACGTTCATGCCGACATTTTGCGCACCCCTGACAGTGCCCCAGACAGCAAAGACTTCTATAGCGACAACATCGCCTATATGGACAAACTCGTTGGTAAATTGCTCGCAGAACTCGACCGCCTCAAACTGCGCGACAATACCTTGATTATTTTCGCCGGCGACAACGGCACCGCCCCACCCTATGCCCCGCGCTCCACCGTCCATGGCAAGGCACTTTCCGGCCACAAAGGCACCATGCTGGAATGTGGCGCGCTGGTCCCGTGCATCGCCAGTTGGCCGGGCAAAACCCCTGCCGGCAAGGTTTCACCAAACCTTCTGGATCTGAGTGACTTCCTCCCCACCCTCGCACAAATCGCCGGTGCCAAATTGCCCACCGGCGTCACCATCGATGGCAAATGTTTCGCGCCGCTGCTCCTCGGCCAATCCGCCCCGTGGCCCCGCGACTGGATCTTCGTCGAACTCGGCCGCCATTGGTATGACCGCGACAGCGGCTGGAAATTGAACCAATCAGGCGAACTCTTCGATATGAAAAACTCGCCATTCGCCGAACCTCTGGTGCCCGCTAACACCCAGGATGACGCAGCCCTAACCGCCCGTAAACGCCTGCAGGCAGTCCTCGACCAACTCAATCCCGCAGGCGGCAAAGTGGACCCGGGTGATGGATCGGGCAAACACGCTAACAAAGCCAAAAAGGCTAACAAAGCAGGAAAGAAGCAATCGAGCGCCCCCGCCGAAAACGCCACCAGCGACAACGCCAACGCTGAGGACGAATGACTCTGGAGCGATCGATGAGAACTCCTGAGTTCAGTAAATCACCAAGCGCGCCGACTTCGGCGCGAAGGGTTCGACACGAAATGCGTTAGATCCGGGTTTAAGCAGACGGGTGACGTCCAAGCGGAACGGTTTGCCGATAAAGCCGCCCGCGAATTGGCCATTGACGGTGATGCTGGCGGCCGCCTCGGGGGTGAGATCGTCCATCTCCAGAAAGACCCGCGATTTCGCCAAATCCAGATCCGCAGGAATCTCGCATGTGCCGTCAAACGGATTGGCAATCACCGGGCTGACGATGGCATGACGCCCGGCAGCGGCACGCAATTCCTGCTGCTCCTGCGGAGACGGGTTGGCACTCAGAATCACCGTCTGGGTGTCATCACCTTTGATCGTTATCGACTTGCCATCGGCGGTGCATTCGGCGACCAACCCCTTGACGACGCCAAAGGCCGGGTCATCTCCATCTGCCAGACGTTGCACTTGCAGCAGACGTTCGCCGGCGTCGATGATCGTTTGAAGGCGTTCGCGCACGTCCCGACTGCGTTTGGCATCCCCTGCCACGCCATAGCTGGCCTTCACCACGACGAGTCTTTGGATCGGCGATGGCTTGTCGGCAACAGGACGGTTGTCGCGCAGGGGGATTTGGCGTTGCGGCTTCAGGTCGGCGCTGATGCGGGCGGGGAGCTTGCGTGGGCTATCCTGAAAAACAACGAGGATGCTTTCCATGGGTTCGAGGGATATAGAGAATTCGGTGCCGGCGGCGGTTGGTTTGCTAGAGACGGAGGTCATTTCGTTGCGCATCGGGTCCCAGAGTTCAGGCGTGCCCTTGGCGGTGGCGCGGAAGGTGAACGGCCGGGCGGCACCCTCACGATTCTGGTTACAGACGAGAAACACGTCACTACCGGCCTTCTGGCGGTGCAGCACATGCAGCCAGTTGCCGGTATCGCCCGCCACCACTTCCAGAGTTGGATGAATACCGGCATCCTTGGTGAGGACTTTTTGCAAGTCTGCAGCGCTGGGTTTTTCCGGCAGGAAATAACTGCGCCCACCCGCCGCGTTGGTCTTGCAAACACCCAGACCCGGGGTGGCCGAACCCCACAGGGCGTCGCGTAATGTGGCGATATCCTTGGAATCCCGACCGATGGTGGCAGATTTGCCAGGCAACATGCCATAGGCGAGCACCACGCCGCCATTGTCAAAAAACTCGCGGGCCTTCGCCAACGTTGGATAGGGAATAACCTCCACGGCGGGCATCACCAGCACCTGATAGGCTTCCTTGTGCAGGTTGATTTGCTTGCCTTCGAGCGTGGCAAGGTTTTCCCATGCGTCGTATTGCAGCCAGTCGCAATCGAACTGGACGTCCTGCAAGGCGCTGGTGAGTTCCTCCGGCCGCTGCTTGGCACCGACGTGATAACTCTGACCGAGATGCAACATAGCCACCGGAGCCACGTGCCGGCCGCCGGTGAGCAACAGGCTCAGGCGGTTGGTGTAGTCGGTCCAGACCCGATAGAGCGGCCATCGGGGTTCCTTGCCGCCATTGTAAAAGTAGGGCGGGTAGTCACTATCATAGGGTGCCCGTGGATTGAACGAATGCGGAATCAGATAGTTGACGCCCCGCACCTGGTGCCAGTCGGCCAGCCATTTCATCGTCGGATAGGTCAAATCCTGGTTGTAACCACCAAAAATCTCGCAGAACGCAATGTCGTTATCCTTGTTGTAGGTGTGCGAAATCGAACTGGCGATCTTGGCCATCTGGTATTCGTTCATGTTGCGATTGCCTGGCTGAAGCTGGCCGCAAACCAAATCAATACCTCCCATGTCGCTGTACTTCTGCAATTGCATCATGTTGCCGCCAGACATCTCCCGGTTGAAAATCTCGTTGCCGTGCTCCATGAAGTGGCCCATCGAGACGACCTTGTGCTCGCGGCACCAGCGGCTCATGCCACCGTACATTGTGCGGCCCCACGACTCCGCGAAGCAGTCGAGATAACTATAAAACGCGGCCGTCTGGTCATCGCCGGTGAGCTTGAACTTGTAGGCGACTAGCAATTTATCGAGGTCGAGGTTGCGCTCGGCGACCAGCTTGGGAAAATCACTGCCCCAGTCGCCCGGAGTTTCCGGCTCATCATAAAAATATCCAGTGATGGTCTTGCCAAAATCGTCCTTGAAGCGGTCATAGTGCGGTTGATAGACAGTCTTGATGAACCAATCAACGCAAGCCGGGTCGGCCCCGTCCACCGATACATATTTTTGCTGGGCTCCCTTGGCCCCGTTGAATTTCCAGCTGAACTTCATGACGTGCCAGACACCCGCCGGAGCCTTCCACTCCAATTTGCCGTTGTGAACCGATGAAGTAAGGTCCACCAGTTGTGAACCATCCACCGCGCCATCCACCTCACGCCCCGCAATCACCCGGATGAGGTTAGGGTCAGCAAAGCCACTCTCACTAACAGCCTTTGGACCCTCCACGCGGGTCTCGCTGGCCACCAGGCGCTTGCTTCCATATTCGGCGGGCACCCGTCCGCCCATCATTTGGCTAGGCCACCACCAGTCGTCGTAAATGAACATCGTCAGGTCATTCTTACGGGCAAAATCCAGATTGATGGCGAGGTCGCGGTACCAGCCCTCGCCCAGCCAATCCTTATGCGGACGGGGCTCGGCCGTGAATGTCCCATTGTGGCCTTCCAGCACTTTTTGCAATTCTCCCTCCAACTGGCTGCGCGTCTCATCGCCGTGCATCCAGAACAAGGGGCCTGTGTGGCGGCGCGCTGCCATCGGCATGGTGTCAAACTGTTGTTCTAACTCCGTCCAACCGGGGTCCTTGGCTGACAAGCTTGGGATGACTAGCAGGGCGAGCACGCTTGCGGTGAATGCGGGTGATTTCATGGGTCGTGATAGTGCCAGATGGTTGAATCCAAACAGGTGTTAGCACTGGCTTTGCTAACATCCATACGCAACTTTCCCGCAGGAATTTCATGGATCTGTAGGTCATTCTGCTCCGATCCGGGAAAATGGCCCGAGTCCCGGCCAATACTGCTGACTTAGTAGGAGGATAGGCTTCCATCACAGGCAAGATGTCTATTTTCCGCCAGAGAGCGCTAAATGAACCGTATTGATCCTCCCGGCTGATCCTCCCAGTTCAGCGTCCTCCGGCGAAATCAGCCCTCAAAATAACAAATTGAAAGCAATCGGTTGCCGCGCCCGTTTCAATTGTTCCACTGCGGAATCAGTGGCTCAGCGGCCAAAGATGCATGGACGTCCACTGATTAGAAATGAATCCGTCATACTGACTTATGCAATACCCACGACCTCACCCACTCAAATTTGCCCGCGGCAAAACGCCACCCGCAGCCACCTTGCTTTATCCGACGCCTGACAACCGTCCCTGCGGAGGCACAGCTCACAGGTGGCCAACAGCGGGTGCCCTAGGGTGGTCTGCGAGTGCCTTGGTTTTGCTAGTTTCGTTGGGGTTGGCGGCCGGGGATGATCATCCGGCACCTGCGGTGCCATCCACCGGGGCAGTGGTATTCTCGGATGCACCGGTGAAGCCGGAGGAAGTGGGATGCGATGAAATCCTTTTTGTGAAACGCAAGCCCTATTCTTCAGATCACTATTATACTGATATCAACAACGGGACAAATGGAGACCGATTCATGCCTGAAAACGGTATCTATTCGTATAACCTTCGCAGCCACTTGGAACGGCCCATCGTCACCGCCGCCAACCTACCAGGTGGCAAAGGGTTTATCGGAAAAACCAGCCTGTCATTTGATGCCAAGAAGGTTGTCTTCGACTTCCGGCAAGACCCCGGCTCTGGCTTCCGCGTCTGGGAGGTGTGCACCGACGGGTCCGGCTTGCGCCAAATCTCATTCCCACCGGCAGACGAAGCCCAAAAGGCGGCTCGCTGGGGCGGCGGTTGGCATACCGACGACATCCATCCCTGCTATCTGCCAGACGGCAAAATCATGTTTTCCTCGACCCGCTGTGAACATACCGTCTTGTGTGGTGGTTCATCTGGGCTGGCGGCACCGGTGCTCCATCGGATGGATGCCGATGGCAGCCACGTCGAACAACTCAGCCACAGCCTGGTAAGCGAATTCTGCCCGGTGGTCCTTGCTGACGGCCGGGTCATGTATCACCGCTGGGAGTATATCGACCGTGGAGCGCGGGTCGCCAAGACGGTGTGGGCGATGCACCCGGATGGCACCAAACCACAGGAACTCTATGGCATGGCCGACGATGACACCACTGTCTATATGTATCCCCAACCCTTGCCCGGCAGTGATCACAAATTCGTCTCTGTGGGCACCTGTCACTATCCGCAAGGTGGCTGCCTTGGTGCCATTTTACTGGTGGACTTCGGCATGGGTGTTCGAGAGCGCGGACTCGACCCAGATCAACCCGGATACGTCCAGTGGGATGCCCGATATCCCGTCGTCAACCTCACTCCTCAAGTATTCATCCCCCGCCGCTCCGAACCCGGTTGGCGGTTCTTGAAGCCCGACGGCACCCGCACCGATGACGGCGAAGGCCGCCAAGGACACCTCTACACCCATCCGTATCCGGTCAATGAGCACCAATTTCTCGTTTCCTACAAAGTCAAAGCCACCGATCATTACAAGGAAGTCGCCAATGCTTATGCTCTCTACATGATAGATACGCGGGGACTCCACCGCCCGGTGCATGCAGATCCCTCACTCTCCTGCTGGCATCCCCTGCCTTTGCTGGCCAAGCCCGTGCCACCACTCATGCCCATCGCAGTCAACCCCCAATATGCCGCCAACAACCAAGCCCTGTGTGTTCTGGCCGATGTCACCCATGGCATGGAAGGGGTGGCAGCGGGACAGGTCAAGTGGCTGCGAATCAACGAGGCGGTGCCCCGCTATTGGTCCACCGGCACGCATTGGAACCCGGCATCGAGCAGTTCCGAGTGGAAGGCAAGCCTGTGGCCACGGGTGCAATGGGGGGTGGTGCCGGTTGAAAAAGACGGCTCTGCACAGTTTGTGGTGCCAGCCGGACGAAATATCTTCTATCAGGCACTCGACGCTAATTTCACGGAGATACAGCGCGAAAGAACCTATGTGAATTATGCCCCCGGCGAAGTCCGCTCCTGCACCGGCTGCCATGCCCAATCCGGCCGCAGCGACTCTGGACGACCCTCCGTTAGCCCGCTGGCGCTCACCCGGCCGCCGAGCGTGCCGCAACCGCAACCGTGCGACCTCCCAGCTGCTGGTGGCAACGGCCTTGCTGGCCAAGTCATTCACTACCCCAGCGATATCCAGCCAATCTTTGATGCCAAATGTGTTTCCTGCCACGGACCGAAAGATCCCGCCGGCGGACTCAGACTCACGGGTGAAGCCACCGTCCTGTACAACACGTCCTACGAACAACTCGCCAGCAAGGAACTGGCTGGCCCGCTCATTTCCGAATTCACCTCGTTTCGCAAAGGCGACCAAGGCAACTTCAATGGTGCCTATCTACCCCCGGGAACTCTGGGCTCCACCCCAAGCATATTGCTCGCCGTGCTAACAGATCCATCGCATCCGAAAAACACCAAGGACAACCATTGCCAGATGCTAACAGAAATGGAATTGATGGTTTTGTGCCGTTGGATGGACAGCAACTATCAATTTCACGGCAGTTACTACGGCCGCCAACACCCACAATGGATCAACCGGGATCCAGCAGTGCCGGCCTATGATCCAACAGATTTCCGGCGCAAGGCCACCTTCGAGGAAGCCACCAACTCCACTGCTCCACCGTGGCACCGTTAGCCACCGTGACCGCCCACACATAGAAACAAAGGTCACAATTCCCGTTCTCAGAGCGAACAAGTCATTCTAGCGCCAGAAACGTCACCTTCCCGAGATTGTTAAGCACTGCTTACCTGTATTCCGCTCAGAGATCGCTGAATTGACAGTATTAGCCCCCCTTGCCCGGCCAAGCCGGTCAAGGGGGGCTGGCACGTGATAGTTAACCCAACTTGAGGGGGGCCCAACTCTGGCGGTAGGTCTTATTGAGGTAACGATTGGCCTCGTCGTTGTTGGTGAATTTCATCTGGCTGGCATCATACTCGAGCTTTTCGCCGAGTTTGCCGACGCGTAAAGCGATGTTGCCCAACAGGATTGCCTCAGTGAACGGGGCTGCATAGGTGAAGTTGGAACCCGGGTTTTTCCAGTCCTTTTCACCGACGCACGAATGGCGCCAATCCGAGTATTGGCCGAAGTCGCCGCCGCCATCCGGGTTGCGCTCAAGGAGTTGGGGCGGTTTGCCGACCGGGGCTTCACCTGCTGCGGTGACGATGCGCGGGTTGTCGCCATAATCGCCTTGGATGAGCAAATCGGCCTTGCTGCCGAAATAGACGTTGCCGCTTTCCGGCATTCTCTTGTTAGCCTCAAGTTTTTCCGGGCGGCGCACCCGTTCGAGTGCAGGCACTTCCTTGCCATCCTTCAGCAGTTTGCCCTCATACCAATAGATGGTAAGTTCCGGGCGGGGTTTTCCGTTAGGCAACTTGCCGGCGGGGAAGACCCAGCGGAAAATCGCTCCAGATGGGAACATGTCGGCGCTGTGCTTGTAAATTTCGAGCACTTCGACGCTCTTGGGCGTGCCGGGATTCATCGACCAGAAAATACTGTCCATGGTGTGGCAGGCCATATCGGCCAATGCGCCGCCACCAAAGTCATAGAAGCCGCGCAATTTGAAGTCGTGATAGACGCCGTTTTTGTAAGGACGCACCGGTGCCGGCCCAAGCCACAAATCCCAGTTCACATTGGCGGGCACCGGATCTTCCCCCTCCGGACGCGGTCCGCCTTGCGGCCAGATCGGGCGGTTGGTGACGCAATGAATTTCCGACACGTCGCCGAGCATGCCACCGTTGACGTATTCATAGATGATGCGATTGCCCTCACCGGAGTGGCCCTGATTGCCCATTTGGGTAGCGACCTTAAATTTTTCCACGCCCAATTTGAGTTGGCGGGCTTCCCAGACCGTGTGCACGAGCGGTTTCTGGGTGTAGCAATGCTTGCCTGCCGCCATCGCCAACGCGGTGGGCTGGTAGTGGCTATGGTCTGGAGTGGCCACCATGATGGCATCAAAGTTCTTAATTTCCTTGTCCAGCAGCACCCGGTAATCCTGATAAAACTTGGAGCCCGGCCAGGTGGCTGGGGCGATGCCTTGGCGGCCACTGTCAACATCGCAATGGGCCACGACGATATCGCCGGCCCGCTTTACGCAATTGAGATGTTCGCCGCCCTTGCCGCCGGTGCCGACGATGGCAAGGCGGAGTTTATCGCCCTTGTTCTGGGCATGAAGGATATTGAAGCCAAATTGACTGGAGAGGACGACACCGGTGGTGGTTTTTAAGAATGACCGTCGACTAATTTGAGGATTCATTGAGGTGGGGTTGGGATTGGTTTGTTGGCAAATTTCTGCAACACAGCGAATTAGACATTTCGGCCCCTATCTGACAACATAATTCGTTGGTTCTGGCCTCAACCAACCCGACAGGCCCATTCGAATTGTGGACGAAAAGCTATTTTTTCAGACTCGGCAGAGCCTGCTGGATCGACCAATCGTGCTGCTCCAAAGCGGCGGCGGCGGCGGGGTACGGCACGCCGGTTAGTTCCTGGACGATGCGGATGGCCCGCTCGCGCAACTTGGCGTTGGTTGGATAGACATCGACCATCAAATTTTCGACGACCTTACCGAGTTGGACCATGGCGAGGGTGGTGAACATATTGAGCAAAAGTTTGGTAGCGGTGCCGGCTTTAAGACGGGTTGAGCCGGTTAGAACCTCCGGCCCGATCACCGGGGCAATCACCACCGTTGGCTGATGGCCGCGATCAAAGACAAGATTGGGATTAAAACAGACGAGAACGGTCGGGGCTCCCAGGTCCTGCGCCGCATTTAAGGCACCCCAGACAAAGGGCGTGCGACCACTCGCAGCGATGCCGATGACCACGTCCTTGCTGGAGACTCCCCGTTGGCGCAACGCATTGGCACCACCGCCAAAGTCGTCTTCGGCATCCTCGCGAGCCCCGTGCATCGCCTGCTCGCCTCCTGCCACAATTGCCTGCACGGTTTCCGGCGCAACGCTGAACGTCGGCGGACATTCATAGGCATCGAGTGCAGCCAAGCGTCCACTGGTGCCCGCGCCGACGTAGATAAGCCGCCCACCACCGCGCAAGGCACTCACGATGAGTTCCACCGCCCTAGCAATTTTCCGTTGCTCCTTGAGCAGCGCCGTCGGCAAGTTGGCATCCTCGCCGAGCATCAAACGGATAGCCGCGGCGACTGACATCCGATCCAGCTTGCGGGACAACGGATGACGCTGCTCGGTGGGCGAAAGCCCGTTAGAACGGGGAATCCACTCCTCTGCCGTTGTCTGCGCGACCCCTGCGGCAATCGTCGGTTGCGCTAAATGCGGCATCGCGGGCTGCAGTCTCGCCATTTCCACAGCTCCCCAAGCGCCTTCCCGATCCAGTAACTTCACATCCGCGCCCGGCCAGCCTGCCCGGATCTCTTGGCCGACCTGCCGGGCGAATCCCGGCTGCTTTTGCAGGACACTGCCGGTAAGCAAAAATTCGACGCTCTTGCCCTTGCGTGACAGACGTTTGGCGCAGGCAATGGCATGCCCCGCAACGAGTGCCGCAGCCTCATTCAAAATCTCCCGGGCAATCGGATCGCGTGCAGCAGCAGCCGCAAACATCTCAACCGCAAGCGCGGCTATCGCTGGCTTGTCCGCACTGCCAACCCATGCCACCAAGGCGGCCGGCGAATCCAATCCAAGCTTGCGCAATAGCCGCTGACCTAAGCTCGGCCATTTCCCAGTTAGATCCAACGTGCGAAACACCGCCTGCATCCCCCGCAGCGCAATATCGTAGCCACTGCCGCCGTCACCAAGCAAGTGCCCCCAGCCACCGGTAAGCACCTCCCCGCCATCGGCCCTTTGACCGTAGCATGAAGCGCCAGTGCCGCTGATGACGATGACGCGTATGGGGCTTGGAGAATAAGTCACATCCCCGGCGGCGGCTAAGGCAGTCTCCAAATCATGCCCAGCCCAACACGGGACGCCGGGCCATATACTGGCTACGGCCTTGCGGATCCGCTCACGATCCCCTTCATTCAAGGCACCAGCCATGCCGATGCCCACGGCAGCCGGGCGCGGCACTTGGATCGCAATCCGTCCTAGCAAATCGCTCAATTGTGCATCGCTGAGCAAACGAAGGTTGCCGGGCTCAGGCAGTTCAAAGCGGCTCAGGCAATGTTTGAAAGAATCGGCGAGAATGGCCACGCATTTGGTGGCACCCGCCTCAATCCCGAGATATGCGGGTGGCGGACTGGAAATTTCGGTTGGCTTCATGGGATAAGTAAAAATGGCTAGGCGTAGGATCAGGTTTGCCCCATCTGGAGGGACGCGGACGGGACGTTAGTCTCGGCTGAAAACAATTCCATCCTAATCTTTGTGGTGGCTCCGCCCTCCTAGGAGACCTTCACAGACGCGCTAAACATGCGTTGGATTGGTCAGGGATCTCCCGGCACCCCGGGGCATTTCTCCGCCTACCCCCTGCACGACCTAGGGTGCCCAAGGCAAATGAGAAGTAAAACAAGCATCGCGGCACCAACCACGGACATCCCTCCTCGTCCGGCTACAAGAATCGGGTGAAACTTTTCAAACAAATCTAAGTACCCATGCAACCCAATGAAACACACCCTGATTGCCGGCCTCGCCGCGCTGGTCCTGCCACAAGAGACACCAAGCTGACGATCATACTGGCTCTGGCCGGACTGGTTGCCGGGTCAGTCGCAGCGCAAGAGATGCCCATGCCTTCAATGGACGCGACCACGCTTTGGTATGACAAGCCTTGGGCCAATTGGGGGGAGGCCCTGCCAGTGGGCAACGGACGGTTGGGTGCCATGGTGTTTGGGGGAACAGCCGAGGATCGCCTGCAATTGAACGAACACACACCGTGGGGGGGCGGACCGAATGATTACACCCACCCTGAGGCAGGCAAGATCCTCGCATCGCTCTCGATACCAAGGCCGACCAAAGCTACCAGCTGAATGGCGCTTTGAATTAGCAAAATGATGAAAATGATGATAGATATCAAAACGAGTGCCGCGTTGGCCCTATTATCTGCCGCATCGCCCAGCACCGCCGCCCAGTTTTTTCTCAAGGATCGCGACAAGATCGTGATCATGGGCGACAGCATCACCGCCCAACACATGTATAGCAGGCTGAATGAGCCGTTCGACGCTATCAGAAAGGCGCTGGTGATGCAATCCCACCAAATTGAAATTTTTCCAATTCAAATCAAGTAATTTTTTGAGAGAAACAGAACGATGAACAAACTCACAACACTGATTCGTAAGTCAGGCACCCAAACAGAAGTCAATCTTATGAAATCACTCATTCACGCCACCCTTTGTGCCGCCGCTCTGACCATCGCCAACGCGAGCGAAATTGCTTTGACGCCTGATTCAACCCATGAATCCTTGACGGCGGACGGTCGGAAGATCATTCGCTTCTCCCATCCGATCCCAGTGGGAAGTGAAGGTGATGGGGTCACTAGCCAGTATTTCTTTGTCACGCTTCCAAAGACGGACACGGCTCCATTGCGTCCGCTCATCGTTTATCTGCATAGTGCGGGAGGGCATGCGGAATCCGGCGCTGATGTCGCAAGAGGGCAGGGGTTTCTTTCGACAGCGGGCCCGGAATTTATGCTGTTGGAACCCAATTGTGCGTCCACAGATGGCCCGGGTGGCTGGTGGGGGTGGAGACAAGCCGAGAAAAATGGCGCGCCTGGAAAAGCGTTAGAAACGCCTGTTGAACAGCGTGTGCTCGCTACCATAGAATGGGTTGTTCAAAAGTACAATGTTGACCGGAACCGAATTTACTTGTGCGGCATTTCGATGGGAGGTTGCGGTTCTCTTGGCATCGGCATGCATCATGGCGACATCTTTGCCGCCATCAATGTGCATGTGCCAGCAGGGGCTGGGTTTGGCATGCTCAGGATGCAGTTTCCTGATCCGGTTCCGTCGACGGCAACGTCTGACGAAAAGGAGATATATCTACGCAAGGTGTCCGGTGCCGGATTGCCCGATGCCCCACCGATTGTCGATTTTTCCTCCAGCGATGATGGTTGGTCCGGCGACCAGCCTCGCCTGTTCCAGGCGGCACACGATGGCCGCCATGCCTTGGTTTTAGGCTGGGGGCCCCATGGGCACGAGGGGTTTCAGGCGGTTACCGATCCTTTGAACTATGCGGAATCCTGGAGGGCGACCCTCGAGTATCCATGGCTGAGTATCCGTAAGAATGAGGCATATCCCGTTTTCACCGATGCGTCATCGGACAAACGGTGGAAAGTAGCACCGGAGACCTACGGCCAGATCAACGCCTTTACCCGCTGGAAAAACATCAAAGATACACCTGGTGAGTTCGGCATCCAACTCCGCTTGGTTGAAAGTTCTGAACTTTCCGCTCAGGCGTTCATTCCAGCGCAGGTAGTTGCCGATGTCACGCCCCGGCGGTTGCAGCAGTTCAAAGTTGTAGCAAAAAGTGAGTACGCATGGACCTATAAGTCGGACAATGTATCACTTGCTGGAACATTGAAACCCGACGCCGCAAACCTGCTGACATTCCCGCAGTTGCCCATCACACGCCTTCCAGCACTACTTTCCATAAAATCTGTTCCCTAGAGCCCAATCATTCATCGATCGTGCAACGATACGTTTCCCAAAGTGACGATGATCCGATTCCTGCTGATGACATGCGTGCTGCTGGCGTTCGCGCCTCGCCATAGCACCGCGCTGACCGTGACCGATCCTAGGTGTGAATACCGGAATAATCCACTGGGAGTGGATGTCGCACAACCACGGCTGGGCTGGACGCTGGAGTCGTCCCGCCGCAGCGAGCAGCAGACGGCCTATCAGGTGCTGGTCGCCTCGAGGCAGGCGCTGTTGGATCAGGACCATGGCGACTTGTGGGACAGCGGCAAGGTCGTCAGCAGCACGCAAAATCAAATCCCATATGGTGGTGTTGATCTAATAAGTCACCGACAGGTCTTCTGGAAGGCCCGCGTCTGGGATGGCGCGGCGGCCCCCACGGCTTGGAGTGCGTGTGCCACCTGGACGATGGGGGTGATGAAGCCGGCTGACTGGCAGGCCAAATGGATCACCTTCGGCAATGCGGATGCGGGGTCGACACTCTTGAGGCGCGGCTTTGCCGTGGCTCCGCAACTCAAGCGAGCCGTGGTGGACGTCTGTGGTCTGGGCCAATACGAAATGATTCTCAATGGTGTGCGGGTCGGCAATAGTTTTCTATCACCTGGCTGGACAAAGTATGACAAGACTGTTCTTTATGATACATGGGACGTCACGACCCTGTTAAAAACCGGAGCCAACGCAGTGGGTCTCATGCTGGGCAACGGCATGTATAACGTGCCGGACGGCAAGGGACGCTATGTCAAGTTCGTGGGATCGTTCGGCCAACGTCAGGCCATCGCACAGATCCGGTTGGAATATGCCGACGGCAGTGTGCAGGTCGTGGGTAGCGACGCATCGTGGAAAGCCTGCAGCAACGGGCCGATCACTTTCAACACGATTTATGGCGGCGAGGATTATGATGCGCGACTTGAGCAATCCGGGTGGGACTGCGCCGCGTTTGACGATGCCAAGTGGGCGGATGCTGTCGTGAGCAAGGGGCCGGGCGGTGTGTTGAAAGGCGTGTCGTTCGCTGCGCCACCGTTGCGCACCCAGCAGGTATTCAAGCCGGCCAAGTCCTGGCCTAACGGCGAAGGCAAGACAATTTATGATTTTGGTCAGAATGCGGCGATGATTCCCACCCTTGTCACTCACGGCGCGGCCGGCTCAAGCATTCGCGTGTACACCTCCGAACTCTGCCAGCCAGACGGGCCACTCCACCCCATCGTCGGCAACAGTTATGTGACTTATACTTTGAAAGGCAGCGGCAATGAAACGTTTACCCCCCGGTTCTACTACATGGGCTATCGCTACGCCCGCGTCGAATTGCGCGATGCCACTGGCGCCACCAGTGGGCCGCTGCCGGTTCTGGACTCACTCACCAGCACAGCGGTGAGCAGCGCCTCGGAACCAGTGGGAAACTTTGAGTGCTCGAACGATTTGTTTAACCGCATCCGAACATTGATCCAGTGGGCACAGCGCAACAACTCGGTAAGCATCATCAGCGATTGTCCCCAGCGCGAGAAACTTGGCTGGCTTGAGCAATACCACTTGCACGGTCCGTCGCTGCGCTACGAACAGAATTACGCGGCTCTCTACACCAAAGGCGAAGGAGACATGGCCGACAGCCAACTTCCCAACGGCTTGGTGCCGGACATTGCGCCCGAATACTTGGTCTTCGACGGTGCCCTGAGGGATTCACCCGAATGGGGCAGTTCCTGTGTCCTTGTGCCCTGGCAACAGTATGAGTTTTATAGCGATACCGGATTGTTAGCCCGTTACTACGACGTCATGAAGCGCTACGTCGATTACCTCACCAGCAAGTCCACTGGCGGCATCCTCAATCATGGCTTGGGCGATTGGTATGATATGGGCCCGGGCGGGTTGGGTGAGGCGCAACTTACGCCGAAGTCCCTGACCGCTACCGCCATTTACTATGCCGATACTAAAGTGTTGGCACAGGCAGCAGAGTTGTTAGGCAAATCCGCAGATGCCGCGATCTATACCACGCTGGCAGGCAACATCCACGCGGCCTTCAACGCGAAATTCTATGACGCTGCCGCCGCCAGCTACGCCACCGGCAGCCAGACGGCCAATGCAATGCCGCTGGTGCTTGGTCTGGTGCCGGAAACCCAGCGCAACAAGGTGGTGGCTGCGCTGGTGAATGACGTGCGGTCACGGGGATTCTCGCTTACAGCCGGCGACGTGGGCCATCGGTTTTTGTTGCGGGCGCTAGCCGATGCCGGCCGCTCCGACGTCATTTTCGACATTCATAGCAAGACCAACACCCCGGGCTATGGCTTCATTTTGAACCGCGGAGCCACTAGCCTAACCGAAGGATGGGACGGTTCGGAGTCGCAAGACCATTTCATGCTCGGCCACATCATGGAATGGTTCTATCACGATCAGACGTGTGGAATCCGGTTCTCCCTTGCAACAATACCTGGTTTGGTCGGTTGGCTCTGGCCGGTATCAATTCCAATGGACCGTCGCTCCTGCACCCACTGGTCTGACCGCCACGCCCGGCCATTCGGAGGTCGGCTTGAAGTGGAATCCGTCCGTCGCAGCGACCAGCTACAACGTGAAGCGCTTCATGACCCCGGGTGGCCCCTACACAGCCATCGCCACGGGCCTGACGGAAACCCGCTACACAGATCTAACGACTGATAATGATATGACCTATCATTATGTCGTCACAGCTGTTAGTGCAAGCGGCGAGAGCAAGGATTCTTATGCCGCCAGCGCCACCCCGGCCTTTGTGCTCGACGCCGGTTTTGAGGCTCTCCGCGTGAGGTCTTATCAAGCGAACCCGTCTGGGGATGCGTGGACGTTTTCTGCCCGTTCCGGTCTCAGCGCCAACGGTACCGACATGACCGCTGATTGCCCGTCCGCACCTCAAGCGAATCAGGTGGCCTATTTGCAATCCGGTGGAACTATTGCTCAATCCTTAACCCATCTAACACCCGGAACAAAATACCAGATGACCTTTGCTGCTGCCCAACGGGTCAGCCCCAGCGGGACGCATGCCTGGAGTGTGCAATTGGACGGCAAGGATCTGTGGGTCTTCGGACCGGTCGGCACCACCTTTACCGATTGTTACACGAATTACTCGGTGGTCTTTACAGCCACGGCGGCGAGTCATACGCTCACCTTGGTTGGTCCTGCGACCGGGGAGGATACTGTTTTTCTTGACGATGTGCGCGTGGCTCCACTGCGCGACCGGGGACCACTCGCCGCACCAGCAAAACTAACAGCCTCGGCGGTTTCCTCCACTGCGATCAAACTTGAATGGAGCGCGAGCCCAGGGGCGTCAGGCTACCTGGTGAAGCGCGCGGCAACGGCCGGCGGCCCCTACACGACCGTTGCGGCCAATGTCTCGCCCATGACATATACGAACATCGGGCTGACACAAGGCACCGGGTATTGCTATGTGGTGGCTGCTGCTAACAGCGACGGAGCGGGCCCCGATTCCGCCCCGGCCAGCGCCACGCCCACCACCGAGGCGGACAGCATCGTTGGCGATTGGTCGTTCCTTGACTCACGCAATCCGGGGTGGCACGTCGAACGAGGCTGGGGACGATCCGCGGCCGCCACTCCCGCAGGGATGCGGATCGGCACGCCGGGGGCCAATCCACCGGAGGGGATGATCAACGTTGCGGCACCAGCGGGGTTGGCTTTCGTCAATTCCGGAATCGAGATGATCTTCACCGCGCACGATTTGGGTCCTGCTAACCGGAGTTTCCTTTCCATCCGGGACCGCCACGGCAATGGGGTTGGACTCGGAACGGTGAGTGGCAAGTTGTTCCTCCGTGCATGGGGCAGCGAGAACCCGCCTGCCAACCGCGAGGTCGATGCCGCCGCGCTGGTCGATGGCATGCCACATGCGCTGGCCCTCGTCTGTCTCGACG
>JBAXCM010000041.1:0-16551 GCA_037141475.1 Verrucomicrobiota bacterium
GGCCGGTGCTAGTGTTTGCCGGGGCCACCCGCATGAAAACCGAGGTGCTTCCCACCACCGTGTGGCTGGAATTGAGCGTCGGCAACCTCGAGGCCGCAATCGCCGTGAGTTTGCTGCTGGTCATGCTCGCCATGCTCGTGCTCGTCGGCGTCAAACTGGCCGGAGAACCGCTATGATCCGCCTGCAGAACATCGCGTGGCACGCCGGTGACTTCCGCTTGGTGGACGTTAGCTTCAATGTTCCCGCCGGGGCCTACGGCGTGCTGATGGGACGCACCGGCTGCGGCAAAACAACCTTGCTTGAGATCCTTTGCGGCCTGCGCCGCCCCAACGCTGGCAGGCTCTGGATCGGCAACCGCGACGTGACGGCCGCCCCTCCCGGACAACGCAGCATCGGTTACGTCCCGCAGGACGGGGCGCTCTTTCCCACATTGACGGTGCGCGAGCAAATTGCCTTCGGCCCCCGCCGCCAAAACCTGGCCGCCTCCACCCGAAACGATTTGGTCCGCGAGCTGGCCGCTGCCACTGGAGTCACGCATTTGTTAGATAGGCTGCCGACCGATCTATCCGGCGGTGAGCGCCAGCGGGTGGCGCTGGCGCGGGCCTTGGCCGCTCGGCCGTCAGTGCTGTTGCTCGACGAGCCGCTGGCGGCGCTCGATGAGGAAATGCAAGGCGACATGATAACCTTGCTAAAAACCACCCAACAACAACTTGGCCTGACCGTTTTGCACGTGACCCATCACCGCCGGGAGGCCGTCCATCTGGCAGATTGCCTGCTGCGCATGGAGCAAGGCGTGGTGGCAGCAGCCATGGCTCCCTGATGCTTCACGCCCAAACGAGCAAGCGCATGGCCAGCGCCAGCAAGGCAAACCCAAAGCCCGCATCAATCCAGTGGGCCGCGCGCCGATAGGCACCTTTGAGCGGTGGCCACTGCAGGGCCCACGCCCAGGCAATCCACAGCCCAAACCCCTCGACAACAATCACCCCGCCCAATGCCAGCGGCCAGCCCGGTGGATGGCCCGGAGCGAGAAATGGGGCGGCCATCGCTGCAAAAAATAATGCGACCTTGGGATTGAAAACGTTGCAGAAAAAGCCACGACGCCAAAACACCCCAGCGGGGACGTTATCCGCCGCCAAAGGGGCGGATGCATCTGCGGGTTGGGCCCGCCACGCGCCACACAGCAAATGCCCGGCCAACCACCCTAGATAGAGCGCAGCGGCACTCCGCAGACAGCGTGCCAGCGGCGAAACCCCGGCTAACAACAATGAGGCCCCGCTCATCGCCACCGCCGCATGCATCACCAACCCGCAAGCGATGCCACAGGCGATCCAGGTCCCGGCCCGGCCACCATTTGCCAGCGACGTGCGGGTCAACAACAGCATGTCAGGGCCGGGACTGAACTGCCCCAGTGCCGTCACTCCGGCAAACACCGCCAATTCAGCCATCGGACTCACCGCGATTTCTTGGCAGTTAGAGATCCCAGCCACGTCCCTGCTTGCGGCGCACCCAGACTTGAGCAGCCATCCGTCTTGAGTTTTCCAATGAGCCATGGAATCTGCGTTCGCATGCCCGGACGCTAGCGAGGCTTCGCGGCAGACTCAAGCTCCGAACCCAGGGAACGAGTATGGAGCAGGCAGTCACTTAAACTCAGAACTCAGTGTTCAACCTCAAAAGCGGCACAGGGTCGAGCATAGTCAATCCCCTGAAATTGGTCTCAAGCTCAGGAGGCGCGCAAGAATATACGTGGAACACTGGGTTCTGACATCAGCCCGATCCTTCGCAATCCCATTCATCCCTCCAAACATTTTGACAATTTTGCAGGTTCCCCCTACGCTCCGCCCGGTTGCCGCAACAACCCATGCATAAGGCGTGTGGGCCGTGGCAGATTCATCCCGCATTTCGTCTTTCTTCATCCATTTTCGATATTCCCATGACCACGCTTCGCACGTTCACCACCGGCACTGGCGCTCAAGGCCAATTTCACTCGCTCCCGGCCCTTGCCGAGCAGGGATTTCCGAATTTAGCGCGCCTGCCGATCTCGATCCGCATCGTCCTTGAGTCGCTCCTGCGCAACAACGACGGGCTCAAGGTCAGCTCGGCTGATATCTCGAATCTCGCCAATTACAACGCCAAGTCCCCCGGCGATTTTGAAATCCCCTTCGTGGTGGCACGCATCGTGCTGCAGGACTTCACCGGTGTGCCCCTGCTCGTCGATCTAGCCGCCATGCGCTCCGCCGTTAACGCCATGGGCAAGGATGCCAAAATGATCGAACCCCTCGTCCCCGTCGATCTCGTCGTCGATCACTCGGTGCAAGTCGATTATGCCGGCACCAGCGATTCTCTAACGCTCAATCTCGATCTGGAATTCCACCGCAACCGCGAGCGCTACGAATTTCTAAAATGGGGCGAACAGGCGTTCGATACCTTCAAAGTCGTCCCCCCGGGCATCGGCATCGTCCATCAGGTGAACCTCGAGTACCTCGCCAAATGCGTCCTCGAAAAAAATGGCGTCTTCTATCCGGATACCTTGGTCGGCACCGACTCCCACACCACCATGATCAACGGCCTCGGCGTCGTCGGCTGGGGCGTCGGCGGCATCGAGGCGGAAGCCGGCATGCTCGGCCAACCCGTCACCTTCCTGGTGCCGGAAGTGGTTGGCGTCTATCTAACGGGTGAACTGGCCGCCGGAGTCACTGCCACCGATTTGGTCCTCTACGTCACTGAAGTGCTTCGCAAAACAAAGGTGGTGGGCAAGTTCGTCGAGTTCTACGGCCCCGGAGCCCGCGCGCTGTCACTGCCGGACCGCGCCACACTGGCCAACATGGCCCCGGAATACGGTGCAACGATGGGATTTTTCGGCATCGACGAAATTACCACCGGCTACCTGGCAAGCACAGGCCGCAGCCCCGAGCTCTGCCAAACCGTCGAAAACTACTATCAGGCCCAACAACTGTGGGGCATTCCGACCGACCGCGACGCCTTGGATTTCACCCAAATTGTTGATCTGGATATCTCCACCGTCAAACCCTGCATCGCAGGACCCAAACGCCCTCAGGACCGCATCGAAGTCGAGGCGCTCAAGACCACTTGGGCCAAGCTGCTCAGCGCCCCGGCTCCCAATGGCTACAACAAGCAAACCGCGCCCGGTTCGAGCGAACCCCTCGACCTGCCGCCCACCCTCGATTCCATCCCCGACGAGGCCCCCAACCTCGGCCATTCCTTTGGCGCCGAGGTCGGCGTGATCACCCAGCCGAACGAGGACCTTTCCTATCCGTTGTGGGAAGTTTCCGTCGATAGCAAGGGCGGTGTGACCGACACAATTTCCCATGGCTCGGTGCTTATCGCCGCCATCACCAGTTGCACGAACACCTCCAACCCCAGCGTCATGCTCGCCGCCGGCTTGCTGGCGAAAAAGGCCAATGCCCGTGGCCTAACCGTCAAGCCAGCCGTCAAAACGTCCCTCGGGCCTGGCTCGCGTGTCGTCACCGATTACCTCAACAAGACCGGCCTCCAAGCCGAACTCGACAAGCTCGGCTTCCAAACCGTCGGCTACGGCTGCACCACCTGCATCGGCAACTCCGGCCCGCTGGACCCCGGCATCGAGGACGTCGTCAAAACCGAAGATATCATTGCCGCCTCGGTGCTTTCCGGCAACCGCAACTTCGAGGCTCGCGTCCACCAGTCGATCAAGGCGAATTTCCTCATGTCCCCTCCTCTGGTCGTCGCCTTCGCCATCGCCGGAACCGTCGATATCGATATGGCAAGCGAGCCGCTGGGCTACGGCAGTGACGGCCACCCGGTCTTTCTGGCAGACATTTGGCCGAGCGCAGCGGAAGTCCAAGCCGCCATGGACGCCTCTCTCAAACCCGAGGTTTTCCAACAACTTTACACCGGCTTCGCCGACCAAAACCCCAAGTGGAACTCTATCCGCTCGTCAACCGGCAACGTCTATCAGTGGGACCGGCTCTCCACCTACATCCAGGAACCCCCGTTCTTCAACGGCTTCTCCCCCACTCCCCGCGATATCGTCGAGATCCACGGCGCCCGCCCACTTGGCATCTTCGGCGACTCAGTGACCACCGACCACATTTCCCCCGCCGGAGCCATCAAAAAGGACAGTCCCGCCGGACGCCACCTCACCGAAAAGGGTGTCGCCGTTGCCGATTTCAACTCGTACGGCTCGCGCCGTGGCAATGACCGCATCATGACCCGCGGCACCTTCGCCAACGTCCGCATCAAAAACCTCATGGTCCCCGGCAGCGAGGGCGGCGTCACCCAAATCAACGGGGAAACCCTGGCGATTTACGATGCCGCCGCCACCTATCAGACAGCTGGCACCCCCACCATCATCATCGGCGGTGAAGACTACGGCATGGGCAGCAGCCGCGACTGGGCTGCCAAGGGAACCAGCCTGTTAGGCGTGAAGGCGGTCATCACCAAGTCGTTCGAGCGCATCCACCGCTCCAACCTTGTCGGCATGGGCGTGCTACCCTGCAACTTCCTCAACAAGGCCGATTACGACAAGGTCAAGGGACTTGCCGATGCCACATTTGACGTCATCGGCCTCTCTAACGACCTCAAGCCCGGCCAGCACGCCACCCTCCGCGTTCATCCAATCGGAGACGCACCCGTATTCGACGTCCCGCTCATTGTGCGCATCGACACCCCAGTGGAAATCGACTACTACCGCGCCGCTGGCATCCTGCCATACGTGTTAGCCCAAATTTTGGCGTAACTCTCCCAAGGAACATGTCCCGGGAACGCCGAACCCCAGCTCGGCAAGAACCCGCTTTACAGGCCAGGTTCCTCAATCTTCCACTCCCTCAGCCAGCACCGGATTCGGGTGCTGAGGACCATCATGCCACCTCGCTTTTCTGACAAAGAGAGCGAGCCGATTCCGATTTGATGAAGTTAAAGCCCGCTGCGGCTAGATTCCTTGAAAAGCAGCATTTCGGGTGAGTGAGTCAAGTACCTGAACCTGAAACGTGCCAGACTGAGTTCACGTCGAAGCACACTTCGCGTTTCGCATGGTCTGGGGCATGCCTCGCTAGAAGTCTGTCGGTTGATAGCGGCGCGTCTATGACCGCCTTGTAGCGGCGTGTCTATGACCGCCTTGTAGCGGCGTGTCTATGACCGCCTTGTAGCGGCGTGCCTATGACCGCCGATGACCCTGAATCGGCAATGAACCAGCCGCCTCGACAAGGGCACCTCATGCACATCGGCGGTCATAGACACGCCGCCACAAGACATATCATTTGCAACAATGAACAAGGGGCAATTGAAAGATCATAACATCCTACAAGGTAACGCCATCCAACGTATCTCCAGCCATCCCACCCTGCCATGCTTCCCCATCTCTCACACCAACCTATCCGCTGCCTGGCCGCCCTGCTGGCCACCATCTCATTTCTCTCTTGCGCCCCGAACACTCCAGCCGCCGATCTCACCCGGCTGCGCTGCGAATACCGCGAAAACCCACTCGGCATCGACGCCCCAAAACCCCGCCTGTCATGGGTCCTCGCCGAGCTAACTTCTGATATCTCAAATCCAACAACCACCACCCTCCGCGGCCTGCGACAAACCGCCTATCAAGTGCTGGTGGCCTCATCCCCACAACTCCTCGCTCAAGACCAAGGCGACCTGTGGGACAGCGGCAAGGTAACCTCCGATCAAAGCATCCAAGTGGAATATGCCGGAAAACCGCTGGATTCGGGCCGGATTTGTCACTGGAAAGTCCGAGTGTGGCTAACCAATAACAAGACCGATAACTCAACCACCAACCAACCGACGACATGGAGCAAGCCTGCAGGTTGGTCAATGGGTTTGCTCAAGCCCGGGGACTGGCAAGCCAAGTGGGTCAGGGCGGGCGGCGAGACATCCCCTTGGCTGCGCAAGGAGTTTAAGCTAACATCTATTCCGGAACGAGCGATGGCCTTTGTGAACGTCAAGGGATATGGCGAATTGTATATCAACGGCAACAAGGTCGGAGACGATGTGCTGGCCCCGGCGGTGGCAGTTTACCGCAAGCGAACACTTTACACCACGTATGACGTCACCAAGTACTTGCACCCCGGCAACAATTGCATCGGCCTCTGGATGGGTCTTGGCCTCTGCTACACCAAGAAGGATCAGGACTTCACTCCCATCGCCCGAGTGCAACTCGACGTAACGCTCGGCGGGCAACACCTCGTCATCGGCACCGATCCCTCTTGGTCCTGGATGAACAGCTCACATAGCGAATTCGGCTGGGGCTGGTGCGGCAACGGTCGCGAACACATCGACGCCCGCCGCTTCATCCCAGGTTGGTGCGAGCCTGGATGCTCATCCGGCGAGTGGAAACCCGTCGAGGAATTCACCGAGCCCAGCGGCGTGGCCACCGCTCAGTCGTGCCCGCCAAATCGCATCACCAAGCACATCCCTCTAAAGTCCTGCACCACCCTCAATCCCACTACCTGTGAACTGGATTTCGGCACCAACCTCAACGGCTGGTTCACCCTCAAGCTCCCCCAGATGGAAGCGGGCCACACGGTGACCATCCGCTTTGCCGACAAGCGGTTGAAGTCTGCCGACAAGGAAGTCACTCCAGATAAAACCTATGAACTCGCCCCCGGCACATGGAAAACCCAAAGCTCCGATGGACCCATCGCATACACCACCTACAATCAGGAAGCCAAATTCACCTCTGCAGGAATGCCTAATGAGATGTTCTGCCCGAAGTTCAACTACTTCAGCTTCCGATACGCCATCGTCGAAGGCCTGCCCGCCAAACCGGCTCCCGGCGACGCCGAGGCCATGATGATCGAATCAAACCTTGATCCCGTCGGCACCTTCAGTTGCTCTAACCCACTCTTTAACCGCATCCTCGAGGTGAATATGTGGACGCTCCGCTGCCTCAACCTCGGCGGTTATATGGTCGATTGCCCACACCGCGAACGCATGGGCTATGGCGGCGATGGCCAAACGTCTATCGACACCCAAATCATGAACCTCGACGCCTCTGCCTTCTATACCAAGTGGGTGACCGATTGGCTCGACGAACAGGATCCACTCACCGGCAAGTCCGTCCAATACGCGCCCACCGGCGCCACCCCGGACGGCAAACCCGATCCCTGTTGCTGGCTGTTGTGGGGTGGCATGATCGATGTCCTTCCTTGGAAAACCTACCTCTACTATGGCGATCGTCAATTGCTGGAACGTGCCTACGAACCGATGGTCCGATATCCCACCGTGTTTATCGACGGCTGCTTCCCCGATAAAAATAACCCACTCCAACCAAACAATTGCGACACCGGCAGCGATTGGGTGGCTCCCGGCATCGGCATGCAGGCACCTCCAGGCAATGGTATCTTCGTCAACTGCTACCGCGTCTATCTGATGAACCTGCTCGCCAAAACGGCCGACGCCCTTGGGAAAACCGATGATGCAACAAAATTTCGAGCCAGAATCAAGGAACTCAACGCGCTCATCCACACCGCATACTACCGGGAGAATGACAAAATATATGATAGCGGACGCGAGGTCGATCTGGCGCTTCCCTTGGCTCTAGGCATAGTCCCCGATGCCCTGCGGGGGGGCGTCCAAGAATCTCTCGAAAACGTCATCTTGGTAAAGAACAAGGGGCATCTCGACACCGGCATGCTAGGCACACATCTCCTGTTCCAATCCTTGCGGGAAACCGGTCGCAATGATCTGGCCTTCACCATGGCCAACCAACAAACGTATCCAAGTTGGGGCTACTCGTTGGCCCAGGGAGCCACCACCTTCGGCGAGCAGTGGGACGGCTATTGGTCACAAATCCACGCCTGCTTCCTCAATCCCGGTGGTTGGTTCTATCAGGGGTTAGCCGGCATCCTGCCCGATCCTTGCGGCCCGGGCTTTAAGAAAATCGTCATCAAGCCGGCCTTCGTCGGCGATCTCTCATGGGTCAAATGCGCTTATGACTCAGTCCACGGGAAAATCGTCAGCAACTGGAAGCGCGATGGCAACAAACTGACGATGGAGGTTACCATCCCCACCAACACCAGCGCCACAATTCATGTCCCGGCTAAGGATGAAACAGATGTCTCCGAATCCGCAATGCCAGCAGCCAAAGCAAACGGAGTCAAATTCCTGCGCATGGAAAACTCTACTGCCGTCTTCGCCGTGGTCTCCGGCACCTATCAATTTCAGTCAACCCTGCCTAACCACTAGGCTCCTAGAGCCTAACGACATAACACAGCTCGCTGGAACCTTCAGACACATCCAGGAATTGCTGATGCCTGCTCTAAAGGAATCCATCTAATATTCACATGAAGAACCAACCAACCCTGATCGCCATCTTGCTTCTGGCTTCCATCGCGGTAACCTTCGCCATCGACGTCTCCCATCTGCGCTGCGAATACCGCGACAACCCGCTCGGCATCGACGCACAGAAACCGCGATTGGCTTGGAAAATAGAAGACAAAATCCAAACGCCGGAAACCAGAAACCAAAAACAAACAGCCTATCAGGTGCTCGTCGCCTCTTCCCCCGCCTTGCTCTCCCAAGATCAAGGCGACCTGTGGGACAGCGGCAAGGTCGTGACCGACCAGAGCATCCAAGTGGAATACGCAGGAAAACCGCTAGACTCACGGATGATTTGCCATTGGAAAGTACGGGTGTGGGACAAGCATGGCGAGCCCTCGACTTGGAGTGCACCGGCTGGCTGGTCCATGGGTTTGCTAAAGCCCGATGATTGGCAGGCCAAGTGGGTCAAGGCGGGCGGGGACACCTCGCCGTGGCTGCGCAAGGAATTTCCCCTGACGGCCGTGCCTGAACAGGCGATGGCCTATGTGAATGTGAAGGGATACTATGAATTGTATGTGAACGGCAACAAGGTGAGCGACGACGTGCTGGCCCCTGCCGTGTCTGTCTATGACAAGCGCTCGCTCTATACCACCTATGATATCACCAAGCTGCTTCGGCAAGGTAACAACTGTGTGGGCTTATGGCTGGGATTAGGCTTGCTCTTTCCCAAGGAGATCGCACCTCTCGCCCGCGTCCAACTCGATATGTCAGTTGCCGGCAAGAAGGTCGTCGTGGGGACCGATCCTTCCTGGACCTTCACCTCAAGCACCCATACCGAGATCCCTTGGGGGTGGTGCGGAACGGGTTACGAAAAGATCGATGCCCGCATGATGATTCCGGGCTGGAATGAGGTCGGATGCTCCATCGGCACTTGGAGACCCGTCGAAGAATACACCGGACCAACCGGCATTTCGACAGCACAATCCTGCCTACCGAGCCGCATCACCAAAGTCATTCCCGCGGTCGCCTGTGTGGCACTCGATGACCATACCGCTGAATATGATTTCGGCACCAATCTCTCCGGCTGGTTCCACCTCCGCATGCCACAACTCGAGGCTGGCAAAACAATCACCATGCACTTTGCCGACAAACGCTTCCAATCCCGCGAGGGAGATGACACGCCGGCAGGCAAAATCAAGCCCGCTCTCGATCCAACAAAAATCGATACGGCCAAGGGGCCTGCCTATTACCAGACCAACAATCAGCGCACCGAATTCATCTCGGCCGGAAAGCCCGGCGAAGAGTTTTGCAACAAGTTCAACTACGAGGGTTTCCGCTACGTCATCGTGCAAGGGTTGCCAGCCAAGCCCTCCCTCGGTGATGCCGAAGCGCTGTTCATCGAGTCGAATCTCGAACCAGCCGGATCCTTCGAATGCTCTAACACCTTGTTCAACCGCATCCACCAAGTGAATCTGTGGACAATCCGCTGCTTGAATCTCGGCGGCTACATGGTCGATTGCCCCCACCGCGAGCGAATGGGCTACGGCGATGGCCAGAACGGCATCGACTCTCATATCATGAACCTGGATGCTTCGGCCTTCTACGGCAAATGGGCCATCGAGTGGCTGGATGCCCAGGATCCGCTCACCGGCAAGTCCGCCCAATATTCCCCACCCAACCACGCCGATCCTAGCTGCTGGTTTCTCTGGGGTGGAATGGTCGATGTTATGCCTTGGAAGGCTTACAATTACTACGGAGATCGTCGATTGCTTGAACGAGCCTACGACGACATGGTCCGTTATCCCGCCAAGTATATTGACAGCTATTATGCTGGCGGCGGCATCCAGCGAAATGGCGGCGATAGCGGCTGCGACTGGGTCACTCCCAGTAACGGCATGTCTGCTCCGCCAGGAACCGAACTCTTCGTCAACTGCTACCGCGTGTACCTCTCGGATCTACTGGCCAAATCAGCAGACGTTCTTGGCAAAACTGATGATGCGAAACGCCACCGCACCAGAAGCCAGCAACTAAAAGCCCTCATCAATACCGCTTACTATAACAAGACCGCCAAACTTTACGATAGCGACAGACAATTGAGCCAAGCCATGCCTCTCTTGATGGGCGTCGTACCTCAAGAATTGCGTGAGCCTGTCCTCAAACAACTGGAGGATATGATCATGGTGAAAAACAAGGGTCATCTTGATACCGGCATGCTCGGCACCTATTTCCTCATTCAATCCCTTCAGGATGCCGGACGCAACGATTTGCTCTACACCATTTTCAACCAGCAGACGTACCCGGGATGGGGATACATGTTGTCCCAAGGAGCTACCACATTCTGGGAACAATGGAACGGATCTTGGTCCCAAATCCACTCCTGCTTTGTCAGCCCGGGTAGCTGGTTCTATCAGGGACTGGCCGGCATCCGCCCCGATGAGTCAGGCCCTGGCTTTAAGAAAATTGTCATTAAACCGGCAATCGTGGCTGATCTAACCTGGGTCAACTGCGGCTATGACTCAGCCCACGGCCGCATCAACAGCAACTGGAAGCGCGATGGCAACAAACTGACGATGAATGTAACCATTCCACCTAACACCACAGCGCTGGTCCATGTTCCTGCCAAGGATGAATCCGCTGTGACCGAGTCTGGAAAACCCGCGTCGAACGCCGACGGCGTAAAGTTCTTACGCATGGAGAACAACGCGGCCACCTACTCCGTGGGGGCCGGCACCTATCAATTCCAGTCCACACTCAAACCATCGGAATGAAACTAACACAATTGATGAACCCAACAATCATTCTAGCACTTGCCGGGACTCTCGCGCTTGCCGAACCACAGCCACCAGCAAACCGCGCCACGGTCTATCCTGATGGCCGGCCGTCGGCGACTTTGCGCATGGATGCGAAGGATCAGGGAGTCGTGCTCAAACATGGTGACGGGCCGGGACAATGCGACATCCTGGGTGCCCGCGAGGCATTGATCTTCAAGGAAAATGGAGTCTATCATCTCTTCTATGACGGTGCCGGGGCCAAAGGGTGGCTGGCGTGCCTCGCCACCAGCAAGGACCTCAAAACATGGGAAAAGAAAGGCCCCATCCTTGATTTCGGCAAGCCGGGCGAAGCGGACTCTGCCGCGGCTTCCTCACCATGGGTCTATTTCGATGGTAATGAGTGGCATATGTTCTATCTGGGAACGCCAAATGTGAGTCCTCCTCCTGACTTGATCCCCTCGTTTCCGTATCTAACGCTGAAGGCAAAAAGCCATTCCTTGGCAGGGCCGTGGGTAAAGCAGCCCGACGTGATCCCGTTTCGGACAAAACCTGGCACCTATTATGCAGACACAGCCAGCCCGGGTCACATTGTGAAGCAAGGCAACGAATACCTGATGTTTTTCAGTGCATCGATGAAACGAACGCTTGGCATTGCCCGCACCAAGAATCTGAACGGCCCGTGGGTGATCGATCCCAAGCCAATTGTTCCACCGGAGGAGCAGATCGAGAATTCCTCGATGTATTTCGAACCATCTAGCAACACATGGTTCCTATTTACCAACCACATCGGCTTAGACGGCGGAGAATACACCGACGCCGTCTGGGTCTATTGGTCAAAGGACTTGAATTCATGGGATGCAAAGAACAAAGCTGTCGTTCTCGATGCTAAGAACTGCGCCTGGAGTCGGAAATGCATCGGTATGCCGTCAGTCATCAGGGTCGGTAAACGCTTGGCCATCTTCTACGATGGACCCGGCGCTGACAGCACGGATCACATGCGCCGCGACGTTGGCCTGGCTTGGCTGGACCTGCCGCTAACACCGCCGACCGACGCTGTTGTTGAATAGCTAGATATCCAATGGGCACATCCACATGAAGAAGATATTTCCACTCGCCGCAGGCACGTTGCTTGCAGGCTTCACGCCGTGGGCCAACGCCCAATCTCCTGAGCATATCCCTCTCAAACCCGAGGTGGTTGCAAAGCTCGGGCAACATGGGGCGGACAGGATTGCGTTTGTCAAGCGTTACACATACAATTCCAACCATTATTGCACCGAGTACGTCAACGGCAGCTGGACGGCTGGCGGCAACCTCCGCATCCTCGATCTCAAATCAGGCAGCGTCCGCGAGATCGCTCCCGAACTGAAAGGCGGCGTGTTCGGACGCTTTGACGTGTCGTTTGACGCAAAGCGCATGGTCTTCGCATGGAAGGCCGGTCCAAACCTTGGCTACCGCATCTATGAGGTCAATGCCGACGGCTCGGCCCTTCATCAACTGACGTTCCCACCTCCCGACGAGGAGGAACTTGTGAGAAAATATCGTGTCACTGCAGAATATCACCATGGCACTGATGACATGCAGCCATGCTATCTGCCCGATGGCGGGATCGTCTTCATATCCACCCGTTGCCAGTATGGAATCCTGTGTGACCCGCCGGACAACTTTACAACCACCGTGCTCTATAGAATGGACGCTGACGGCAAGAACATGCGCAAACTCAGCAACAGTTCGGTCAGCGAGGCATCTCCGGTGATGCTACCCGACGGGCGCGTCATGTACACCCGCTGGGAGTACGTGGACAAAGGGGCCGTGAGCGTCAAAGGCCTGTGGGCCATGAAGCCCGATGGCACCGCCTCATCGGAAATCTATGGCAACGATATCGCCCTGCCGCTCACATTCATTTAGAGCCGTGCTATCTGGAAACATCGGCCTGCGGACCACTGGCGGCGAGGCCTGTTTCGATAACGTCGTGGCCCTCCCAATATCCGATAAAGAATAGATTTCTCAAACCAAAAACACAACGATGAACAAGACAAGATATCTCGAATTCGTATCTAACCACATAATCGCCCGACTGGTGCTGCTTGTCGGATTGCCAATATGGATCTCATCCTTTCACGCTGCGGCTGACGCCCCCAAGCCGTTCATTCCATACCCTGCGGCGTTGCTGGATGCCGGAGTTACGTTATCCAAGATGGCTGACGGACAAAGTGAGAGCCTAATCATCGGCAATGGCGATCTCTACGGCATCATATGGGCCAATGATGGAGGCCTTCAGCTCCGAATCACAAAAAATGATATCTGGGATGCGCGGGTTGACACATCAAAGGACGGCCCGTTGCCTAAGGTGAACGTCCGCACACGGGCGGTGTCAGGATCGACGGGCGCTCCTCCAAGCTATGCAAATGCCTATCCTCAACCTCTGTGCGCAGCGTCGATCCACATTGCTGGAACATCGCCGGTGGCCCAAGGTGTCTTGGACTTGCAGCATGCGGTTGCAACCCTCACTGCCGGCAATGGAGACAGAACTGCCGTACGGGTATTGGCCGACCGAAATGTATTTCTGATAGATACCAAAGAGGTGGTTAGCATCAAGGTCGGGCATGGCGGACAGGCTGGAACGACCGACGGGGTCAACTGGGAGAAAGTCGCACTGCCGGCCGACATCGATTACAAGGGGATGGAATACTGTGTGGCAGTGACCGGGACGCCCAACACCAAGGTCGTCGCTTTGGTCACATCATTTGATATCACCACTGGGAGTGTGCTCGATGCCGCCATTGCGCTGGCGAAGAAAACCGCGGCTGATCTCGAACGCTCACCGGTACAATTGATTGCCGGGCATGAGAATGCCTGGCGCGATTATTGGGCCCACAGCGGCGTGGAGTTGGCCGACCGCGACCTGCAACATTGGTGGTACCGAATGATGTATTTCGCCAGGACCGTTTCCCAACCAAGTGGCAAATTCCCTCCAGCGTTGATGCCTCCGTTGGCCACTGACGAGACGCCATGGCACGCGGATTTTCATTTCAACTACAATTCATGGCAGCCGTTCTGGTCAGTTATCTCCGCCAATCAACCAGCCCTCGCCGACCCTTGGATCGCTTATGTAAACCGATTGTTGCCCCGGGCCCAATGGCAGGCCAAAGAGGTTTTTGATTGTGAGGGAGTTTACTACTCAATCAGTCAGTTTCTGCATGAACCCGATCCCGCCGTCTGCAAGAGCGTGAACAAGCGCTCGCTGGTGATGAGTCCATGGGGAATGACCATCGGAATGGTCGGGATGACGGCTCAGAATCTATGGCACAAACACCTGTGTGATCCAAACAAGGCCTATCTTGAGACATATATCTATCCTTCACTTCGAGAGGCCGCGAGGTTCTATCTTTCGTTCATGAAACAGTGCGGCAAGGATGCCTCAGGAAAGGTTTTGCTCGGGCCGTCATACAGTCCCGAGCATGGCAGCTTAGGTATCAATAACTGTCCATTCGACATCGCCTATGTGCATTACACCCTTGCGGCATTTGCCAAGGCATCCAGTGAACTCGGCAAAGACAAGGCACTGGCAGACGAGTGCTTGGCCATGAAGGACCTGCTTGCGGACTATCCGGTGGCGATGGATGCCAACGGAAACCCTGTGGTGGTGGATTGGGCTGGCTGCAAATACAAGGAGGTTGATTTGCACAATCTAACTGTCCCGGCATCACCTGTTTTTCCTGCGGAACAAGTCACCTGGTTTTCACCGGAACCGGTCAAGGAACTGTTTCGCCACACCATCAAGGATACAACATTCAATGGCAATAATTCCCATGTCATGTTCAATATTGCCAAAGCCCGACTGTCGATGCCGGAGGCGGTTCTGGACACCAAGACATGGTTCAAAAGCCGGGAGCTGCCCAATGGCCTGTTTGTCTGGCAAGGGCATGGACACGGCACGTTCATGCCGGAGAGCATCGGCGTGGCGGCTATTGTCACGGAATTGCTGATGCAGAGTGTCGGAGATATCATTCGGGTCTTCCCCTGCTGGCCAAAGGAGCAGGACGCGAAATTCACCGATCTGCGTGCACAGGGAGGGTTCCTAGTATCAGCAATGCAGAAGGACGGCAAGGTAACGCAACTCAAAATCACCTCGACAGTCGGTGGAAACCTCCGGCTGTTAAGCCCGTGGACGGGCAAGATCGTTACGCGTTCGACGCATCCAGGACTGACACTGGAGTTCACCGGAAAGGATGAATGAGCCAAGCAAACCCTCCTTGATCTCCCGAACCACCATCCCTCATCAATCGCGCCCGACCGTCCTCCATTGGCCAGATTGCGGTTTTGCTTTGATCATCACTCTAGTGCTGATGGTCCTGCTGACGCTGTTGGTAGTCGGATTGCTAACGATTTTAAGCGTTTCGCTGCGTGAGGTTTCGCATGGCGAGGCGATGGCGGCGGCCCGGGCCAACGCCCGCATGTCGCTGATCTTGGCGCTGGGCGAGTTAAAGAAGCAGGTTGGATTGGACATGCGGGAAACTTCGCGGGCCGACATTCTATCGGAAGACAGTCCACTTCTGTTGGGTGTATGGAAGAGTTGACAGGGCTCTGATCACGAAACCAGCGGCGCATTTGCCGGCCGTCCCCGCCCACCCGGCGGGAGTTATAGCGGCGAGAAAAAAGAATCGCTTCGTGGCTTGGCTGACATCGGCAAGGCGCTGGCCCACGCCGTGTGTGAGGCGGTGGTGCGCCGGAGTCGCGAATTCATCGACAACTCGGAAGCTGCCGAGATTCTAACCCCGCCCACCCATGCCGCGAACATGACTTTTGGCCGCCGGATCGAACTTATCTCGTTGCGCTGGCTCGCGGCAAGCGAAGTCTAAGAAAATGCAGAAGACAAATACGTGAAACATCCGAAAAATCACCCCGGTAATATCCCCGGCATGTGCCTACACTTCCAGCATTAGCATCTTTCAACTCCCACGAATATGACCGAATCCAACAAAATATTGTCAGACACGCCGCTGAGCCGACGTCAGTTTCTCACACGCAGCCTTGCCGCCAGCAGTGCCTTTGCTATTCCAACCTTCATTCCGTCCTCAGCGTTAGGACGCGGCGGCGCGGTGGCTCCGAGCGAGCGGATCGTGATGGGAGCCATCGGCTTGGGCGGCCGCGGGTCCGGTGACCTGAGTTGGATGCTGGGTGAATCCGACGTGCACTTTGTGGCCGTCTGTGACGTGCGAAAAGGCAACCGCGATGCTGCCAAGAATGCTGTGGACGGCAAATATGGCAACAAGGATTGTGCTGCCTACATCGATATGCGACAACTCCTTGGCGAGCGGACCGACGTGGATGCTGTCCTGATTGCCACTGGCGACCGCTGGCATGCCCCGGCATCGATTCTTGCCATGGAGGCCGGCAAGGATGTCTATTGCGAGAAGCCAGCCTGCCTAACGATGGCGCAGGGACAAATGGTTGTGGAAACCGCCCGGCGCTATAACCGAGTCTATCAAACCGGTGCCCAGCGGCTGAGCGAACC
>JBAXCM010000042.1:0-16455 GCA_037141475.1 Verrucomicrobiota bacterium
CCAAATACGAGGTCAATGCGGCGTAGGAGAGCCGATGAAAAAACCTGATTCACTTCCCACAATTGGACTCTTGCTTGTCTTCGCTTGCAGCACAGCGGCTCTACACGCGGACCCGCCGCCGGGCGGAAAATGGCAGCCTATCCCGGAGCTTACCGACGAGTTCAATGGTGACAAGCTGGATTCGACTAAATGGCACGATCACAACCCCGGCTGGAAAGGGCGTGAGCCGGGTTTCTTCTCAGCCAGCAATGTTTCAGTCAGTGACGGACAACTCCACCTGACGACGCGCGCAGAGAACCTGAAAGACGTGCCTCCAGGATATCATTCTTTCACGACTTCCGCGGTCAAAAGTACGGCGCTTGTCAAATACGGGTATTTTGAGGTCAAGTGTCGCCCTATGAAATCCAAGGCTTCGAGCGCGTTTTGGTTCTATAGCATCACAAAAGAGGAATGGACTGAAATTGACGTGTTTGAAATATGCGGGGTGGGAGAGAAATGGAAGAACACATATAACATGAACGCCCACGTCTTTTATACACCCACAGATAAAGATCACTGGTCAAAAGGCGACACATGGAAAGCCCCGTTTGATTTTGCCGACGCCTATCATATCTACGCATTGGAATGGAACAAGGACGTGATCAAATGGTGGGTAGATGGCAAGGTGGTGCGTGAATTGAAGAACACACACTGGCATCAGCCACTAAACATGAATTTTGACAGCGAGACCATGCCGGAGTGGTTTGGGCTTCCGGATCAGGAGAGTCTGCCTTCCACTTTCAGCATAGAGTACGTCAGATCGTGGAAGAACACTGACAATGCCGATCCAGACGCCCCAGTAAACGCGCTTGGCTTATCCAGAGGCTGATCCCTCACTTCTCCAGCGGCACATCGCAGAACGTGAGGGCCGTGATGCCGTTGGCACCGAATATCAGGTCGTTCTGGTTCCAGTTGGGGCCTGGATACGTGATCTTCGTCGCCGTGGAAGCGGCCTTCAACTTGAGCGTGACCACGTTGCCATGCACCGCACCTGAGGCAACTTTGTCCCTTTCCCCGTCCAGACAGAACTGCGCAGCTAGAGCGTCGAGCCAGATGACTGGTTGGTCGAACTCGAGAGTGATGGAATCCTTGGCTGCATTAGCATAACTGGCCTTTTTGAGGTTCGGTGCGGTGATCGATTCGGTGGCCATTTTGCCGTACACATCGCGTTCGATGAGGGGTTGCATCAGGGTGGCGAATTCCGCCCAACCGGCCAACGGATAATGACAGGTGCCGGGCGGTTTGATCCCAAGCGTTGGCATGACATCCAGATTGGAAAATAGACGCGTCAAGCTCCGCTGCTTTTCACGAATCATGTTGCCGTCACCCATCGAACAGGCGCCTGGCCAAATTTGGAATACATAGTAATGGCGGAGGTTCGGAAAGTCCTGCTTCCAGGCCGCCGACATATCCATGAAGTATTGCTGATAGGCTTTCCAATCAAAATCGCCGGTGGGCCCGGCCATCCCCTGGTTGTTCTCACCCTGATGCCACAGCACCGCCCGGATGCCGTGGGTCAACCGGGCTTGTTGCACGCGCCAAAGGATGCGGCCGTAGATGGTTTCCAAGTCGGTGGGCTTGGCTTCGTTGCGCTGGTGTTGGTCGATGCGGGTGCCGCCGGCCGCGCCATTGATGATAAATACGGGCATTTTGTTAGCTGCGACCAAGCGTTTGGCCAATTCCATTCCCCAATACCCCAGCTCGGCCTTTTCGCCTTTCTGGGCCTTCCAAACTGGAAGGCACCACAGGTTTTTGCGCGGGCCCTTTGGGTCACCTTCCGGTCGGCCATAACTGCGGATCCATTCGCTGGTCTCTGGCGGTGACTTCTCACCGGTATCCGTGGCAAGCGCGTTGGATTGCCCGTCGATTAGAAAGGCATCGCCGCAAACGAGGTTGGTGACGGTGCGGGTCACAGTTTCGGTGGCACCCGTTTTGGTGCCGAACTCGACTTTGTATTTGATGAGTCCCGGCTTGAGTTTAGCGGTCAATGCGTAGGATTTGTCGGCGGTGGGTTTCGCAGTTTCGGTAATCACCAGTTTATCGTCCGCATAAACTTTGAGAAACACCGCGTCGGCCGCTTGCTCTAACGTGCCGTTGTAATAAAGCGTGCCTTCATTCTTGAATGCATCCCTGGCATAAAATTGACCGTCTTCTGGCTGCTCGTCGCTCTCGGGAGCACGCTGGATCCAGGGGTCACTTTTGGGTTCGCTCACTTGCAGCGAGGTGCTCGCCTCGCAAGGGGCTCCGCCGTTATCGATCACCGCTTTGACGGTGATGGACCCGCTGAATTGCGAACGTTTGAGCAACAATCTATCAGGTGCGATTTGCTTGATGACTGCACCGCCGGAAACCGTCCATGTATAATGCAATTCGCCTGCGCCTTTGGCTTGCATTGCCGCGAGATTACTGATTTGGGGGACCACCTCGATGGGATCGCGGCCGTTCCACTGGGAGGGTGCTTTCAGGTTAAACACCGGCTCGGGAATCGCTTCCTTGATCGTCACCGGAATGTCTTTGGTCTTGACGCCATCGGCATACACCGCCTTGAAGCGCAGGATATAGGAAGTGTCCGCCTCAACCCGCCCAGCTTCAATTGTATAGGTGTTTTGATCCACAGCCACCACCGTTTCGGCTGCATCACGCTTGATGATCCAATAGACCTTTTGGGCTGCCCCGGCCTTGGCGGTGACGCTCACGCTTTTCCCCTCATCCACCTTGAGCGAGGCGGCCGAAACCGAAAACTCATTGCCCGGTTGCGGCAGTGTGCCAACGAGGGATTGCAATGGGTTTTGGTTCTGATAGCATAATCGGATCCAGTCGGCCGAGCGGGTGACTTTGGAAATGCGCACCTCATCGACGTCACAATCCGACTCCCAGTTGCGATACCAGTTGCCGACAAACATACGGCAGGGGGTTTTGAAATCCATGGGTGCCTTGGCCGAGGCCACCAATTGGCCGTTGATATATGCCTTTTGGGTGCCATCCGGCGCGTAGGTGTGCACCACGTGATACCACTGGTTCAACGCCACCGGGCCGGGGCAATCGACGCCGCAACTGATATGCAGTGGGCTGAGCACACCGACGAGCAATTTGCTGCCGCTGCCTTCGTTGCCCCAGCAGACAAATCGGCTGCCCCATGGCCCCGGCAGTTTGTTGTCCTTGAACCAAAGTTCGGTGGAAGAAGCGCTGTTGCCACTCGGGTAGTTAGGGATGTTCTCGCCACCCACAACCCCGGGCCGGCCATAAACAAAATTCAGCGCCTTGCCAATCATTCCAGGGCACGCCGTCGCTCCCAAATTGATCGGCGTGAGCGTGCCCGCCTCATCCTTCGGCTCCTTCGCATCGTTCAGGTGCATGACGCTTACAAACCCGTTGGATTCGTTGAAAACCGCCTTGCCATTCGACTCGGTGGCCGCATCGGGCTTGCCCCAGTGCAATTTAATGGCCTGGCGCGTGTTGCCCTTGATCACCGGGATGCGCACCCAGAGGCAGGCGCTACCAGCGGCCGAATCCCACTCTTCAATCTGATAGGCGAGCGGCTTGCCCTCGGCGGAAAAGCGGATGTCTTCTCCGTTAGGCATGGCTTGGCTGAAGTCAAACGTCCGCTGGTTCAAGCGAATGAGCACCGGAAAATTCTCCTCCGAGGCGCTTGCCGGCAGGTTTGCACCGTCGGGTGTGGTGATCAGATAGAGCGATCCCTCATGCTGCCAGCCCGGATACTGGGCGAAGGCATGAGGAGTAAAGAGGGTGAGAAGGCCGCCGGTTAGGAGAAGTGCTTTGAGGTTCATTGAGTGGAAAGGTGCCAAGGAAATCGGTGGAATGGCCGGACTCATACGCAGGAACACAGGCGATTCTTGCTCCTCACCCACACATTTCCTTCAGGTCACCCAGAGGACCTGAAGGCACCTCTCTCGCTTCTTATGGTCTTGGATCCTCGTTCGCTCCAGCCATCATTTGGCACCTATGCTGCGCACTTCGGGTTGATCCTTGGCGGCCTCGATGGTCTTGATTGCGTCGGCGACTGCGCCTGTGCGCCGGTTGTTGAGTTCGCCCGCAGGAAACTCTCCCTTCGCACATTGGGCATCCAATTCCTTGATCAAATCCTTGAGCTGAGGCACCGCCGCTGTGGCGGCTTTGCCATAACCGGCGATTTCTTTCATGATCTCACCGGTGCGGCTCTCACTGCCGTGGCCGCCTTGTGTTTTGGCAAAGAACACACCTGCATCGATGGCTTCTTTGTAGTGATATTTGGTCAATGCCTTGAAAGCGCCCATGCGGATCTCGGCACCAAACATGGTGTCTGCCGGACACATGGTCTTAATCGATGTCAGTAGATCCGGTGCCAGTGCTTCCACATCCTCCTGTGTGAGGTTCTTTTCGAAATACCCCCGCAGCGTAGCACGCGCCATGCCGTCAGCATTGCGAGAAACAGACCGCACTGCCGGATAGAGCAACTTCGGATCTGCCGTCTTGAGCGAGTCCGTCAAGCCGCCTGAGAATAGAGCTCCGGCTAACTGTCCCTCCGTGAATTGGATGGCATCCTCCCAATTGATCGGCTCGGCAGGTTCCGCCGTCTTCACCAGGGCTGTTAAAATGTCCGGCACTGCGGGGGTCGCTGTCGCTCCCATTTTGCGGATCGCCTGAGCGGCCTTGTAGCGCAGCCAGCGGTCTTGATGGGCGAGTTGGCGGACCAGTGCAGGGAGTGCCTCCGTGGACTTGAGCAGGCCCAGCGTCTCGCAGGCACCTTGGGCGACGTGCACATCCTTGTCTTCGGCCATGGCGATGAGGGCGGGTGTCATTGCCTTGGCCTCGGGTCGGCGGGCGAGTTCATCGGCGGCCCAACTGCGGACGATGGGCGACCAATCGCTGAAAGCCGCCACGAGTTCTTGCGGGGATTTCGTGGTTCTATCGGTGTCGAAGCTTCCCGAGGCGATCGCGGCCGCGACTTCCTTTTTATTGAGCCAGCCAGCCTGCTTGGCGTCTTTGCCGGTGATGCAGAGTTTTTTCAACGGCATGGAGTAGGTGAGAACGTAGGTCGCGGCGGGACTCAGCCCGTCATAACTACTATTTCCGTAGTATGTATCATCGTCCGTCCGCCCTGGGCCGTACTGCTCGCCGCCGTCATAGGTGAATGAGCCGTCGCAGCGGCGCACCAAGTCGAGGTGCCATGATGCTTGCTTGAAGAACGCGGCTGCTGCATCGGGACCGCCGACGTTGGCACCGAGGGCGCTCCACAGGTAGCTAAAGCCTTGGCCGGTGTGGCCGCACTCGCGGCTGCGGTAGCCGGCGGTGGCCATTTTGGCGAAGAATTGGGCTTGGGGAATCTTGTCATCCTGGAGAGCGAACAACAGGGCTGAGATGGAGTTTTTGCCATTATTTTCGTGATATGGCCATGGCTCGTGTTCGCCGTATGGAATGGCTCCCTTATCAACAAAATACCCGAAAAACTTAGACGCCCGCTCAATCGCCGCATCCACCTCGGGGTCCTTCACCCCGCATTTGCGACCCATGACGATGCCCAAATTGGCAGGTAGTCCGGCCATGTTGACCGGGCCGTATGGCGGGATCCTGCCGTGGCGCTTGCCATCGGCGGTTAGGTCCGAATAGCCATGGCCGAAGGTGCCATACATGCCCTGGCCCATGGCTAGGGAGAGTGTGTATTCGGTGATGGCGTGCAGCACCTCGCGATCGCCAGTTAGAAGATAGTATTCACTGAGGAAGATATTTCGGTAGCCGTTGTCCCAAGCCGAGCCGCCGGTTTGTTTGCGCAGATTGAGGGTTGAGGGGGCCATCCGGCGGGCGAGGTCACGCACTTTGGGCAGATACTCCGGGTTGCCAGTGGCCAGCAGCGCAAGCCCGCTGACGCACCCGGTCCAACTTTCGTGCAGCGGTTCCTTTTCCAGCACCTTGCAGGCATCCTCGAAGATGCGTTTGGATTTGGGACAGTCGTAGGGCGCGGTGGCACTGTAGGTCCCCATGACTCGCAGCTTGAGTGTCACTTCCTCGGATTTTCCGGCACGCCAGCGGGTCAACTTGAGGACGCCATTGTTGGTTTCCTTTTCGGCTTCCTGGATCGCATAGGCGATGCTTTTGCGGGCATCATCGTTGAAGGGTTTGCCGCCGGTGCCCAAGATCACGTCATCCACCTGCATCACTCCGTCGGCGGGAGAATTTTTTCCAACATGGGTGACGAGGATCTGGCGGCTGGGCAGGGTGGTGCGGCCTTGGAGGCGTTCGAGGTCGAATTGGCGCACTGGCAAGGTATATATCCATCCGCGCATGCCGGTGGCGCCAAGGTTGTAGGTGAGCTTATGGTCGACCTTGACGTTCTGGGTGAGGTCTGGAGGCGCGGCCGCTGGTGGCGCGGCAAAGGCTGCGCCTGTCACGGTCAGCAGGGTTGCGAGAGTCCACACGAGGGGTCTATTGGGGGATTTCATCGTTGCTTGTTTGGGGGGCTGATTCATTGGTTCCTCTGTCTATTGAAAAACTGGTTAGTGCGGCAATCCCGCTGCTTGCGTAGCATGCAGTAGAACCCGGCACAGCCATGATTGTGTGGCGTAGCCCTGCATCATGCAATATTTTTCTCGTTGTCGGCTTAGGCGTTCCAGCGGGTTGCCGCCTTGCCAAGTCGGAGGTTCGGGCCTATGGATTGGGCGACGATGGCATTTGAACTGGTGAGTGACTACCAACCTGAGGGCGATCAGGGGCAAGCGATTGAGAAGCTGGCGAAATCTATAGGGGCGGGCAATCGCCATCAGACGTTGTTGGGTGTGACCGGTTCGGGCAAGACGTTCACAATGGCAAATCTGATCGCGCGTCACGGACGCCCAGCCTTGGTGATGAGCCACAATAAAACCCTGGCTGCCCAGCTGTACTCGGAATTTAAGAATTTTTTTCCACACAATGCGGTCGAGTACTTTGTTTCCTACTTTGATTACTATCAGCCGGAAGCCTACATAGCCCGCAGCGACATATTCATCGAGAAAGACTCTGCCATCAACGATGAGATTGAGCGCCTGCGACTTAGCGCAATGGGCTCGGTTCTCACCCGCGACGATACCATCGTGGTCGCCTCCGTGTCGTGCATTTATGGCCTCGGGTCTCCGGAGGACTACGAAAACATGATGGTGCCGGTGCGGGTGGGACAAGCCCTCAGCCGCGAGGAGTTTCTCAATTCGTTGGTGGTGATGCTCTTTGAGCGCAACGACATTGCGTTCGGCCGGGGCAAGTTCCGGGTGCGCGGCGATGTGGTCGAAGTCCATCCCGCCTACCTCGATGAATCCGCCATCCGCATCGAGTTTTTCGACGACGTCATCGAACGCATCACCAGTATCCATGCTCTAACTGGTTCGGTGATTGAGCGCCTCGAGCATCACACGTTTTTTCCCGCCAAACAATACGTCACACCGGAGGACAAGCTCAAGCGGGCGGCGGTGGCAATCCGCGGCGAGCTTGACGCACGCATTGCGGAGTTTGAGCAGCAGGGGAAATTGCTAGAGGCCCAGCGGCTGCGGATGCGCACCGAGTTTGATTTGGAAATGATGGCGGAGATGGGATTTTGCCAGGGCATAGAGAACTATTCGCGTCACCTAACTGGCCGGGAACCCGGTGCCCGACCCAACACATTGTTGGACTTTTTTCCCGATGATTTCCTGTTGTTAGTTGATGAGAGCCACGCCACCATTCCGCAAATTGGCGGGATGTATGAAGGCGACCGCAGCCGCAAACTGGTGTTGGTTGAGCATGGGTTCCGGTTGCCCAGCGCGCTGGATAACCGGCCGCTTCGCTTTGATGAGTTCATGCAGGTGACCGGCCAGCGGGTGTATGTGTCAGCCACTCCAGGTCCGTTTGAAATCCTCAACTCGCGCCCGGAAAACAAGGCGTTCATCCCGGTGAAGTCGCGCAACGCCGACGGAACATTCGCCATCTACGACCGCCGAAAGATCCACGCCATTCCCAGTGGCAACGAGCAAGCGGTGGCCGACTTTGATCCGACCAAGCGAGGCATGCCATTGATTGTCGAGCAGATCATCCGCCCCACCGGGTTGGTCGATCCGAAGGTGATTTTGCGGCCATTGAGCGGGCAGATCGACGAGACTATCGAGTTGTGCCGCCAGCGGGTGGAACGCCACGAGCGGGTGTTAGTCACCACTCTGACGAAAAAGACAGCGGAGGACCTCAGTGAGTATTTGAGTGGCACGGGGCTGAAGGTGCGTTATCTGCATGCTGACATCGATGCGATTGAGCGGGTGGAGATATTGCGCCAATTGCGGGCCGCGAGCTTCGACATCCTGGTAGGCATCAACCTGCTGCGCGAAGGTCTTGACCTGCCGGAAGTGTCGTTAGTGTGTATTCTCGATGCCGACAAAGAAGGCTTCCTGCGCAATGACACCTCGCTGATCCAAACCGCCGGCCGCGCCGCCCGTCACCTCCATGGCGAGTGTGTGTTGTTTTGCGACAAGGTGACTGATTCGATCCAGCGCTTGCTGGATGTGACCGAGCACCGCCGCTCACGGCAACTGGCGCATAACGAGGCTCATGGCATCACTCCACAAAGCGTGATTCGCGCGGTCCAACAAAGCTTGCACACCCATGAGAATGAACTGGTTCATGCCAACAAACTCAATGCATCCCTGGTCGCCGATAGCGAGGAAACGTATGACAAACTGCGCGTCATCGCCGAGTTGGAGGAGGAAATGCGTGAAGCCTCGTCGCGACTTGAGTTTGAGCGCGCCGCCCACCTCCGCGATCAGATCCGGGCCCTCAAGGACAACGCTCCCCCGGTTACCCCCCCTCCGGCCACCCCGCTGCGCTACTCCGGCGGCAGAAAACGCAAGTAGCAACCCTCCGTGTTCGACTTCAAATAAACCATGGGGTCTAGCCTGTTCAACTCCCTTGAAATTGCCCGACCACTGAGTTCTTTGGAATGCCGTCCTCACTTGTCCGAGTTGCCGCCGGAGAGGCGTTTTACGGCTTCCTTGTGCCATTTGAGGGCCTCTTCGGCGTAGGGCCTGTGGTAGGGGTTGAACTTGGCTGGGACAAAGTCGGCCTCGCCGCGCTGCAATTGGGTGGTGGCGCTGGAAATGATGCTGGCGATACGTTTTTTCAAATCGGCCTCGCCAAGATGCACGCGTTTGGGGGCGATATCGTCGTGGAGGGTGATGGTCTCGGCAGCGATGGGCAGGTCTTTTGCGGCGGTGAGGATCGACAAAGCCGTGTGGGAACCTGCGACTGTGAGGGATAGGCCGAGACCCGGTGTGGTGTTCAACCCGGCGAATGCCTGCGCCACGCCGGTGAGCCGGTTGTAGTCGGTGATTTTTTTGGCTTCGGCGAGGAAAGTGGCGACGGGGACGGCTTTCCATGGCACGCGGTGATTCAAACGCGTGGCGCGGAGGCTATCGGGATCGCCGTTGGCGGCGGGTTCGACCCAGAGTTGGTGCTGGGGTTCGGCTGCGGGGTCGATGATGATGGCTAGCACCTTGCCGGTGGCTGTTTCCAGAAGGGGGCCGCCAGTCTTGCCGTTGAGGAGGGAAAACTCGATGTTGATATTTTCGTCGCTTTGGCCTTGGGCGTTGCCGCTGCTGCTCGTCACGCCGCCGGAAGCCGCTTCGGTGGCCAGGCAGGTGACGGGGGTATCGGAGCCCACCTTGGCGTCTTCCTCGGCGAGGTTGAGGGCAGGCATTGTGTTAGGTTCGAGGATTTCGAGACGCACGAAGCTGGTTTTTTCGGCGACTTCGAGGTTGCCGAACTTGGTGAATTTGGTGCCTTCTGCATTGGTGATAGTGAGGCGGCTATTGCCGGCGATGGTGCTGGCGGACGTGTAGAGGTAGAACTTGCCGTTGGAGTTGACCACGAAACCGGTGCCAGAGGACTTATCGCCAGTGATGGTGACAAGGGCGTTGGTGATTTTCGATTCCTTGGCTGGATTGAATTCCGGATGGCCAGGGACGGATGCATCTTTGGGTAGCTTGGCGATGCGTGCCTCCTCGGCCCGCGCGAATTCGGCCTTGGTCGCGGCGAGTTGCCGGGTGGCGGTATCGCGCTCGGTGGTGAGCTGGCGGATTTGCTGAGCGGCTTCGATTTGGGCGTTGCGGGCGGCGTCTTCATTTTCGGTGAGACGCCGATTGAGATCATTGGTGGTGGTGGTGGTTTCTTCCTGGAGGGTTTCCAGCTGGGTTTCGAGGTCGTGGATTTTGGCCAGGTTCTTTTTGTTCGAACAAGCGGACAAAGCGAAGACGGTCAGGCACAGGAGCAGCAAGTGGCGGGCGTCGCGGAGTATCATGTGACGAGGGATAGCGTAAGGCGGGGCAGCGGGCAACCCCGGAAATAGGAAAGATGGCAAGGCAGGGTGGGGCATGATTTTCCCTGAGTGCTGCGGATTGACAGAGGCCGGATTGGCTGCCACGTTCCCGCTCTCAGGTGTCCAATCATCCCAAACCCCGCATTGCCCGCCAAACTCCGCCGGTTTTCCCCATCGCCTGCTGGGTCCTCGGTGGTATTGTGTTTCTGCAATTGATGGTTGCTGGCCTGGCCCTGGCCAACCGCTTTGAAGCCACCCGCCAAGCCCGCGTGCTCGTCAAAGAAGTGACCAAATGGGTGATGGTGCCCGCGCCCGCCAAACCCGCAGCCCCCGCCGAGGCTATCGTCGCGCACCCTCCAGCCGACCCGTCTGTGGCGGGAGTGTCGGCTCCGCCTGCGCTCGCCGTGCTGCCGCCGCCAAGCCCGTTGCCGACTCCTGCAATCGCAGATCCGCGCTCAGAGCAATTGCTCACCGAGGCGCGGCAGGCGCGAGTGGCCGGCGACATGGGCTTGGCCATCGTGAAGTTAGAGGAAGCCCGCGGGCGCTCGCCGGAAGAGCCTAACATCCAATTCGAACTCGGCCTGGTGCATGAGGCGATGGGAGTGTTTGACACCGCCACCGAGCACTACGAAAAGGTGTTCCAGATGGGTGTCGCCGGGGCCGGTCTGCTGTATGGCCGCGCTGCGGAAAAATTGCGCGATGGCTTCGAATCTGAGGTCCTTTTGGGAAAGCTGGCGCTTGGCAGGGTGCGCATTTTCAACGACCCTCATGATGAAGCCGGCCAGCGGGTTGTCCTAACGATTCCTGTGCAAAAGGCACCTGGGGTGGACATTGAGTTAAAAGACCTAACCCTCTCGGTGGAATTTTTCAACCGCAGCACCCGCGACGGAATCGTCCCGCTGGAAGACACGTCATGGGTGACGGAAAAATGGACATCCGAGCACTTTGAGTGGGTTGACGGCGAGGAAACCTTGCGCATGACCTACGTCATTCCGAAACTCGATCAGGCCACCGAACACCTCTTCGGTGAGCGCAGCTACTACGGACAGGTTGTTTCGCTGCTATACAATGGTGAGTTGCTCGATGTGCAGGCATGGCCGCGAGATTTAGCAGCTCGAAGCCGTCAAAAAGTGCCCGCAACGCCGGACTCGCCGCGGATTCCAGAATTTTTGGACAAGGACAGCCTGCCTCCTAATTTTGATCCGAACCAGCCGATGGTGTTGCCGCCGCGTTGATGATTTGCTGCTTCTGCCCCTCCGCCAATCGCCCCATGGAACCCGCCCCTGAACAACGCCGACTCGGAGAATACCTGCTCACGGAATGCTTGATCGAAGGGCCGCTGAGCCGCACATGGCTCGCGGCTCAGGAATCCGTGCGGCGGACGGTCCTCATCGAGGAATTGCGGCCGGAGTGTGCCGCGCAGGCCGACATTTTCCTCGCCGACATTCGGGCCAAGGCGGCGGTCGATCATCCAGCGATCGGCTCGATTTATGAAGCTGTGGCTGTGCCGGGTTTGTGTTTTTACGCGAGGGAATTGTTGCCTGGTGCGACTTTGGAGGACCGGTTCAAGGCATCGGAGCCGCTCAAACCGGTTCAGTTGGCGCGCTATTTGCGGAGGGTTGCCGAGGCCAACCTTTATCATGAAGCCCGCGGCCATGCCACCGCCTTGTTCGATCTGGCAGCCGTCCACCTCGACGACCAAGGGGTGATTCGCTTGGAGAACCTGGCGCAGGCCGGGCCCCGCGCGCCGGAGCAATCGCAGCGCGACATCCAGTGTTTGGGCCGCAGTTTGCCAGCGCTGGTGGCCGACGGCTTGCCTGGAGCCACCCGCATGTTCACCTTGCTGTCATGGATGCGCGGCGGGCCCGATTGCCCGCCGATGGACTGGAAAAGCGTCCATGGCTATTGCCAACAGATTGAATTGCAACTTGCGGAGCCGCTGCTCAATCCCGCCCCGGTCACCGCCGTCATGATTCCCAATGGCAAGCAACCGCTTGGTTTGATCGTCGCGGCCGTTGCTGTCGTCTTGATCGGTGTTGTTACCTTCCTGCTTTTCTCCAGCCATCGGTCGGCACCCTCCACCGCCCGCGTCCAATTGCCGGAGGCTGTGACGATTGAAGAAGGCGTCTATCAAACACCGGATGGCACCAAGGAATCGCTCCGCGCCTTCCGCATCTCAGCTCATGAAGTGACCATTGGGCAATACGCCACCTTTCTGGAGGCGCTCGACGTGCTCGTCAGAGAGGGCCGGGGCAACCTGTTTGATTTTGATAACCAACCTGCTGAAAAAACGAATCACCTTCCCGATGATTGGCCAGCGCTCTTGGAAGCGGCGCGGGCCAATGGCAACTGGCTAGGCCGCTCCGTCACCTTGGATTCGCCCGTGGTGGGCGTGGATTGGTGGGATGGCATGGCTTATGCAGAATGGAAACGCGCACGTCTGCCGACTCAGGAAGAATGGTTTGCCGCACTTTGTAAAAGCGTGAAAAACCCGGCTGAGCTGCCCTCTGGTGCCTGGCAACCGGTGACTCACGACACGCCAGACCGCACGCCCAGCGGCTTGGTCGGGATGGCCGGATCGGTGGCGGAGTGGACGCGCCGCCAAGCCGTCAATCCGGCCAACCCCCAGGGCCAGCGGCTGTGGGTCATCATTGGCGGCTCGTACCTCAAACCGGACAACGGCGCATTGGCCCGTGAATGGACGGACAAGCGGTTGCAGCGTCGGCCCGATTTGGGATTTCGGGTGGTATTTGATCCGCAGTGAATGCGCAGCGAGCCACGCCCATGTTTCACATTGTACTGGTTACACCTGAGATTCCTCACAACGCTGGAGCCGCCGGACGATTGGCTCTGGCCACTGGAGCCACCCTGCATCTCGTCCGTCCCCTCGGGTTTTCCCTTGATGACAAATACGTCAGGCGCACCGGTCTGGATTATTGGGCACAGGTGGATTTGCGCGTCTGGGATTCATACGATGAATTGCAAGCAACCGCTGATCCCGCCGCGCGCTTTTGGCTGCTGAGCACCAAGGCACCGCGTTCGCCTTGGCAGGCGGCGTTCAAGCCTGGGGATTATCTGGTATTTGGCTGTGAAACCCGAGGCCTGCCCGAACCCCTGCTGGCCGCCGCCGCCGAGCAGACCCTGTGTATCCCAATGCGGCCCGGCGGCACCCGCAGTCTCAATCTGGCCACCGCCGTGGCCATCGTCCTTTACGAGGCCATCCGCCAGCAAAACCCCGATTGGTGAGCAGCCCCTGGCGGGCATCGTTCGCTCAGATCCCCTCCCCTTCTTCATCCCATGCCCACCTTTGCCGATACTTGCCAACGCCTGCTCCGCCGCTGCCTGAGGTGGTTCGCGCTCGGCTGTTTGGGGCTTGCCGTCGCACTTGCCCTGCTCACTGGTTGCCAAAGTCGACTCATTTATTTTCCACACGCCTATCCTCCAGGCCGGGCAGGCAATTGGGCGGCAGAGGCACAGGGCAAGGTGATCGATTTCAGCACGGCGCAGGGCCACCAGCGTGCGTTTTTGCAAGGCAATCGGGACCACCCGCGCAACCTCTGGCTTGTCTGTGGTGGCAATGGCTCGCTTGCCCTCGATTGGTCAGCTTGGCTGTTTGTCCACGCCCCGCGTGAGGACGCTTGGCTGCTGGTGGATTTCCCCGGATATGGCGAGTGCCAGGGCTCGCCGAGTCCGGCCACCATCCGAGACACGTTCAACCAGTTGGTGCCGTTGGCCATGCAGGAATTCGGCTGGTCGTCTGCTGAGGACTCATCCCGACTGCGGATTTTCGGTCACAGCCTAGGGGCTGCCGCCTGTTTGATCGCTGCTGCAGATCATCACATCCAGCGCGGCGTGCTGCTCGCCCCGTTCACCAGCACCATGGACATGAGTCGCCGAGTGACGGGTCTACCACTCGGGTTTCTCGTCTGGCACCGCTTCGACAACACCGCCAGACTGGCAGATTTGGCCAATCATGGCCCGGGACGCATCCTGATCCTTCATGGCACCTGCGACGAGGTCATCCCTGTTGCCATGAGCCACCAACTCGCCAACCGCTTCCCTGCCTTGATCGAATTCCGGGAAATCGCCGACGGTATGCATAACACGATCCAAGATACAAACGCCACCGACTTGGCCCACGCCCTCCGCACGGCCGGGCTGCCCTAGTTGTCCCGCTATGCTGACGTAAAGGAAGCATTCGAATGGGTGAATGTCGCAGATCTGCAGAAATGGAAACGAAAAACCTCAGAATTCAGCGATCGACTTCGCTTTCGACAACCGAGCGGGCATGTTGAATTCCCTAACTGTCAACTGTGGACGGATACACAATAAATCTAACAAATGCGAAATGCGAGGACTGACCCCATCGGCCAATGGGAACCCGTCCTGAATGGCGCTACCTTAAGACAGATTTGGGACGGTTCCGGTGGCCTCGGATGTCCATATTTGTATGCGAAATATGTATCGATACCTACTTAACAAAGCGAGAAAGATCTTTTCAAACACTTAGAATTCCGGCACCATTCGGCGTCATGAAATCGCGCCTTTCACGCCGCTTCGCCACCTTACAAAAACAACTCGCCGGCATTGGCTCGGTCAGTCAGGGAAGCGTCGCCTTTCAGCCGCCAGGTTCTTGGCGCTGGACGTTCAAGATCAAAGGCAAGACCGCCTGTGTCGCCCTGTCCGAGGAGCAGGCTACTCAGATGCATCAAGCCGTAGAGAACCACAAACAACTTGAGGAAATCGTGAGGGAAATGCGGCAAATCACCCAGACGCTCATCCTCGAAACCGTCCCTGGCGTGCGTAGGCGCAAGCCGCTCTCGGCCATCCCAAAAGCCCGTTAAGTTAGACCCAATCACTTCCGACCTTATGAGCAAACGACGCAACGAATTTGAACAAGCCGCGGCCGAACAACAACGCACCGGCGGATTTATCACCGAGTTATGGGGGTTTTTGAAGGAGAACCGAAAATGGTGGCTGTTGCCCATTCTGGTTCTGTTGCTTGCGTTAGGCTTGCTCACATTTCTGGCAGGCACCAGCGCGGCGCCGTTCATATACACACTGTTCTGAACCAGTCCGCTCGTTAGTGAAGGCTCATCGCCTCCTGAAGTTTGCGGCCAGCCCCCAAAATTCGATAGTCATCGTAGTTGGGCTTTTCAGCCGGCGGACTGAATATATTGTTAGATATTTGATTCTCCACCCACATTGCGCAGGCTTGAGCCCCAGCTAAATCCTCATCGGAGAAATCCTCCCACTCTTGTATGCCGACATCGCCCTCGGTGGCTCCTAACGTGAAATAGCATAACTTCGGCTGTGCCTCGTTGCGCTGGACCAAGGCCCAAGCATACATTGGCAGTTGCAGATTCGTCCAACGATAATTGACGACCTTGCCATTCTCGGTACGCTCATGCAACGCTGGCGAATGCATCAGATGTGCCGCCACCACGGTGTTGGCCATCAGCTTGCTGCGATGCGCCTTTGCCACCCCGTCCACCTTGCCCGTCTTGTAGTCAATGACCCGCAGGGCCCCACTCTCGCAATGGCGGTCAACGCGGTCGATTTTTGCCACCAGCAGCGCATCGCCAGTCACGAGTTCCACTTTGCGTTCCACATCCACCACCTGCCAGCCCGCACTGCGATGTTGCGCTTGAACCCGTGCGAGCCACGCCAAGCGCTGGCGCAGCGACTCGGTCTGAATCCTAACAGCCATCGGTGGGTGTTTGCCGAACCACTCGGCGACGACGCGGTCGAGTTGAGTGGAGAGCCAGCGGGAGAGGGGTTCTGAGTGACTGAGTTCGCGGGCATCGAGGTCTTTGCCCCAGCGTTCCAGCACCTCATGGGCGACGCTGCCGAAGTCCCTGGCGTTCCACTCAACCCGGCTGGGTTCGGGTTGTTGCATGCCGGCAACGTGTTTCAAAAAATACCGCAACGGGCATGCCAGATAGTCTGTGATCGAGGTCACACTGATCCGCTTGGGCGCTTCAAGTTTACGCGGCGACCATTGCCAGTCGGCATGCCAGCGCAGGCCCGCCTCCGGGGGATCGATTTCGCGAAACAAGGTCGTCACCCGCAACGGCAATTCTTTGCGTTCGGCGGCCAGCAACAAGCGCGACGGA
>JBAXCM010000043.1:0-16136 GCA_037141475.1 Verrucomicrobiota bacterium
CATCCCCACCATGAGCCTATCAGGCAGCAAGGGCCTCCTAACCGACGCCACCCGCCAGCTCCAGACCCGCTGGTCGGACACTCGCAACGCGTGGCGCGATCACAAGGCCACCCAGTTTGAGGAACTTTATCTAACCGACCTCTCGACCGCCGTCAACACCGCGCTTCGGGTCATCGACGAACTTGACCAATTGCTCCAAAAAATCCATGCCGACTGTGAATGACCCCATGACACCGGGCCGGGTGCTGGCCCAGCTCCAGTCGATCAAATCCGGCATCGCCTCCACCCTTGCGAGCGAGAACGAGCTGGCGCAGGCCCGTGCCGCACGCATGACAGTTGTCAGACGCGCCAACACCCAGCGCGAAGAAACTGAAAGTGCGAGAACCACCGCCCGCCTCAGTGAGCTTGCCAGTGCCCATCGGCAGGCATTGGAGCGAGCCCAAGCCTCGCTGGACGCCCGCTCCGCCTGGATCCAGAACGCCTATCACAACAGCCGCAATTCCCTCTCGCAACGGCTGCAAGACCGCAAGGACCGTCGCATCGGCCACGTCCAAGGTCAGATTTTCCAAAACCGAAAATCGCGCAAAGAAGAGCTTGCTCAAGCCACCGAGGCCCACCGGGAATTTCAAGAATTGCTTGTGGCCGACCGCTCTCTGCGCCACCAACTGCGCGACTCTGCCCTGCGCTTTCTGGGCTCATTTCGTTTCTATCTGGCACCATTTTTTCGCAGCCGCAACGTGCCGCAGGACTTGACTCAAGCCACGTCCGCGGCCCCGGCCCTGCATGCCCAATCCCTGGAGCAACTCGAGGCCTTGCGTGGGGCAGTCGCCGCCATTGCCCGCCAGCCCCTCACCCGGTTTTTCCGCTGGGTGCCGCTAGGCGTGCTGGCCATCACTGCCGCCGCCATCCAAATCTGGCCGGTCTGGCGTGTCGCTGCCGAAATCAGCAGCATCCAATCACAGCTGCTCGTCACCGAGGGCAGTCTGCTCGCCTTTTGGCTGTTGGCGATGGCCCTTGCCATCGCGCCGGCACGCCGCGCGGGTCGTTTGCTGGCATCGGCGCGTGCTCTGGCGATCGCAGCGGAAAAAGCCTCCGCCGCCCGCGTCATGGCGTTGGCAGCGGACATCGAGGACAAGGAAAAGCAACAGGGCGAGGACCTCAGTGAAACGTTCCGTGAATCCGGCACTGAGTGGCGCTCAAGCATGCGCGACGGCCAGTTGAAACTCGAGCGAAAGGTCGCCCGCCTCCCCGCCAAACTCCAACAACTCCACCAACGCAAACTCGCAAAACTCAATCACTCCCACCAACTCGCCTCCCAACTTGCCAGTGACCAAGCCACAGCACTCACCCACGAGCGCAAGCTAGCCTTCGCCGATGCCACCGCCTCCATCGATGCCGAGTTCAATGCCACCATCCAGACCTTGGCACCCCGCTGGCAGCACGATGTGCTTCAGACATGCGATGAGTTATCAGTGTTAGAAGATAACTCGCACGGCACCTTCCCACCGTGGTCTGCTGACGCCTGTGCCAACTGGATCCCGCCCGCCTCGGCTCCTGCCGCCGTGCGCATCGGCTCAATCCATGTTGACCTAGCAAAGATCGCCGAGCGCCTGCCCACAGCTGCGCCACTCTCACTAACGGGGTCTGCAACCTTTGACGCGCCTTTTACCCTTGGTTTTCCCGACGATGGTTCAATTTTAATAGAGACTGCCGGGGATTCGGGGGCCGCCGCCACCAGCGTGATCAACTCGATCGCACTACGACTGTTAGCCAGTCTGCCGCCAGGCCGCGCCTCGTTTGTGTTCATAGATCCGGTTGGGTTGGGCCGCGATTTTGCCGGCCTGATGCACTTGGCGGATTATGAGGAAACGATGATTGCCCACCGGATTTGGACCCAAACCACCCAGATCGAGGAGCGCCTCTCAGAACTCAACGAACACATCGAAAAGGTCATTCAGATGTACCTTCGCAACGAGTTCGCCACCATCGCCGAATACAACGAACACGCCGGCACCATCGCCGAAAAATACCGCTTCCTAGTCGTCGCCAACTTTCCAGCCGCCTTCAGTGAAACCGCCGCCAAACGCCTGTTAGCCATCGCCTCCAGCGGTGCCCGCTGCGGCGTCCACCTGCTCATTCACCGCGACCTCCGCCAACCCGCGCCAGACCCAGCGCTGGACGACGAGTTGCGCCGGGCCTGTCTGCGCGTCGCTCTTGATGGCCAGACCGCCAAATTGTTGGATTGGCCGCCCGGTGCCAACACCGTCGTCTTTGACGCGCCGCCCACCGACCAAGACGCCACCACCCTCATCCACCGCATCGGCCGCGCCAGCATCGACTCCAACCGCGTCGAGGTCCCCTTCGCCCATATCGCTCCCACCACCGGCGAATTTTGGCAATCCGAAACCACCGCCGAACTGCGTGTTCCCATCGGCCGCACCGGTGCCAAGAAACTCCAACTGCTAGCCATCGGCAAGGGCACTCGCCAACACATGCTGGTGGCCGGCAAAACCGGCTCCGGCAAGTCCACCCTCTTTCACGTTATCATCACAAACCTCGCCCTGTGGTGCAGCCCGGAACAGGTTGAGTTCTTTTTGGTCGATTTTAAAAAAGGCGTCGAGTTCAAGTGTTATGCCACCAAACACCTGCCGCATGCCCGCGTGGTGGCCATCGAGAGCGACCGCGAATTTGCCCTCAGCGTGCTGCAACGCGTCGATTCCGAGTTGAAACACCGCGGCGAATTGTTCCGCCGCGCCGGTGCCCAAGACTTGTCCGGCTATAAATTGTCCGCTGACTCGCAACCGATGCCCCGCACGTTGTTGCTCATCGACGAGTTCCAGGAATTCTTTACCGAGGACGACGCGGTCGCTCAGGAGGCATCATTATTGTTAGATCGAATCGTCCGCCAAGGCCGAGCCTTCGGCATTCACGTGATTCTCGGTTCGCAAACCCTCGGCGGCGCATACACCCTCGCCCGCGCCACCCTCGGACAAATGGTCATCCGCGTCGCCCTCCAATGCAACGAGGCCGACGCCCACCTCATCATGGACGACGATAACCCGGCACCCCGCTTGCTGACGCGGCCCGGCGAAGGCATCTACAACGACCAATCCGGCGCTCTTGCCGCCAACAGTCCGTTCCAAATCGTCTGGCTGCCAGAGGCCGAGCGCGATGCCAGATTGGATCAAATCAACGCCTTCGCCGCCCGCAGCGGCAAGCCGGTGCCCACACCGATTGTGTTTGAAGGCAACGCGCCGGCTGAAGTGCGCGACAACGCCGAACTCGCCGCCGCCCTGGGCCAAAAGCGCCCCACCACCCGCCCGGCCACCGCCCGCGCATGGCTTGGGGCGCCCAATTCTATCAAGGGGCCCACCGCCGCGCTGTTCCAACGCCAGAGCGGCAGTCACCTGCTCATCACCGGCCAATCGACTGAGCGCACGATCACTCTGGCCGGCATCGCCCTGCTTTCGCTCGCTGCCCAATACCCGCCCGACGCCGCGGAATTTGTCATCCTCGACCCCCACGACCCGGCCTCGGACACCGCCAGTCTCTTCCAACGCCTAGCGGCCATCCTGCCTCACAGCATCCGCATCGCCAGCCCGGCCGAGGCCCCCGCACTCCTGTCCGAGCTGGCGGCCAACCTCGACGGCCGCGCCGCCACCTCCGGCCGCGACGCCCCGGAAGTCTTCCTCATCATCCACGACCTCCAGCGGTTTAAGGCACTGCGCCCCGACGACGACTTCCGCTTCTCCCTCGACGACGACGTCAGCACCAGCATCAACCCCGCCCAGGCGTTCGCCAACCTCTTGAACGAAGGCGGCCCGGCAGGCATCCACGTCATCGCCGCCATCGACACTTGGAACAACGTCAGCCGCTGGATCCCGCGCAAATTATTAGGTGAGTTTGAAATGCGGGTTCTCTTCCAAATGAGCATCAACGACTCCTCCAATCTAATCGACTCGCCTGCCGCCTCCACTCTTGGCATGCACCGCGCGCTTTTCCACAACGAGCATTACGGCACCCTCGAAACATTCCGCCCCTACGCCATGCCCGATGCTGACTGGTTAGAAAAACTCGCCGCCGCCTTCGCATAAGGCGCGCTGGTGTGGACTGCCGGTGGAAAGCCATCTGCGACACCGAGATATATCATGCCTACCATAACGAACCGAAGCGCTACGCCGGAGGCCGCCTCAGGGATGCGCGAACTCATCCGCAAGGCATCCTTGATTGGAAACGGGGGCCCAAGGTGGATCGGGCGGGCTCCCAAGTCACCCAGGCGGCGCGGCTGTCCGTCTGATCCTGGGGTTGAAATCACCTCTGGTGATTCAGGTGGCCAGGCAAGCCGCGAACAAGTCGGCCTGCGCCTGTTCCGGCAGTGGAGAAGTCACGCAGTGAGTGGCCCAGCGGCGTTGCGGCTCGACGAAGAGTTCATGCATCGGCTGCACATGCTCTGCAAATTGCCGCTGCACGGATTCCGGGCTGCGGCCGCGGGTTTGCACATCCCGAGCCACGCGTCGCCGCAACCGCTCGGCCACCGGACAATCCACAAACACACTCAGCGCGAGCTTGTCCCGCAACCATCCGTGATGCAGCAGCCATAGTCCGTCTAGCACAATAAAACGGGCCTGCGGTATCAGCCGCGTTTCCTGATGGCGTGTGTGCGACGCAAAATCGTAAATCGGAAGCCGCGCCACCGCTCCACACTCAAGCTGACCGAGCACCTCGTGCAATGCTTCCCAATCGATCGCCGCAGGATCGTCAAAATTCACTGCGTTGCGTGCCGCTGGCGGCAAATGCCCGAGGTCGTGATAGAAATCATCCAGTGCCAAGTGAGCGGCCTCGCTGCCAAGCCGCTCACACAATGCGGCAGCCAGCCAACTTTTGCCGGAGCCGCTGCCGCCGGTCACGGCGATAAACCGGCAACGATTCATGGATTCAGAGGGAGGGGTGGAATGCATCACCGATGATGAGGGTTGGTAGAACGCAAGCTAGCACACAGCCGCCACCTCGTCCAGCGAGGGATCCTCATCTTCCTTTGCGCCTTGGCGACATTGCGCGTCATCATCTTCCTGACAAATGGAAGACGATGGCATGAGGCTTGAGGCTTGAGGATTTAAGCTTGGGTGGAGCATATGCCACCGTTGCGAAGAAAGTAGAACCTTGGGAATATCTCTCACCTTGTAGCGGCGTGTCTATGACCGCCGATGACCGTGAACCGCCAATGAACCCGCCTATTCGACAAGCGCCAATTCATTCTCATCGGCGCTCACAGAGCGCCGCTACAATATTTCTCAGCAGCGAAATTGGCAGCAGCAGCAGACTGACGAGACCGACGCAACCTTTCATCAAGGGGAAAGTCAGGCCCATGACCGGGTCGATCAAGCGGCGCGCGACGACGCTGCCAGAGTACAGCAATGCAAGAGCCACAACGGACAAAATCCCACCAAATTTGGCAAGCGACGGAATGTGCAGCACTCCGCCCGTGATGGCATGATAGGATTCTTCATAGACAAGAATGACACCCACCAACCCAATGAGAATGAACGCAGTCGGCTCTAACACCGGATACTTTTTCAGCAATCTCATGGCATGAGGTGCAATCGCCTGGAGGGCAATGATCGCAAAGAGCACCCCGACATAGATCGGCCACATCACCGGCACTTGGGTCAGCGGATCCTTGGGTGCCAATCCCACCGCCGCAATCACGTTGTCCATACTCAGGCTCAAATCCATCAGACCGATCTGCAACAACGCGCCGAGCAGACTGGGTGCCACAACCTGAGATTTTCCCGGCCCTTCTCGCGGATCGTGCCGGGTGAGGTGGGAACACATCAGCCATATCAAATAGCCGGCACCCAGCCAGCGCACCCAGGTATTGGCGATGAACCAAGCAGCAACCAACAGCGCCATCACCCGAAACACATACGCCCCCGCCATCCCTAGCCGGATCGCCTTGCGCTGCTGGTGATGTGGCAATTCCTTGGCCAAGGCAGCAATACCAAACACGTTGTCAACCGACAGCAGGCCTTCGATTATGACCAAGCTGGCGATAACCGGCAGACCAGCGACGAGTTCCTGAGAGGTGAGCATACAGGTGTCCTTGAAAAGCAAACAATATAGTCGTTAGGCCAATTTCCTCGTCTTGTGCCTGAGGCAATACCTCGCAAGGCGTCAAACCCGTTGAGCAACGGAAATCCCCGGAACGGCCGCTACGGCTGTGCCGGCACTTTTGCCGGAGTCTCCATGTGTTTGAACAGACGGAACAGATCGCTGTCTGAAGTGAGAATAAGGGTGGTGTCCTTGGTTAGAGATTTTTGATAGGTATCGAGGGTCTTAACGAATTGATAGAAATCGGCTGCGAGCGGGCTTGAGTTATAGGCTTGGGCATAGGTGGCGGTGGCCTCGGCGTCAGCCTTGCCCTTGATCTCCTGCTCCTTGCGATAAGCGCCCGACTGGATTTCCAGCAAATCCCTCTCCTTTTTGCCGAGAATCTTGGCGGCCTCCCCCGCCCCTTCGGAGCGGAAGCGATCGGCAATTTGCTGGCGCTCCGAGGCCATCCGGGAATAGATCTTCTCGATCACCCCGGCCTTGTAGTTGATGCGTTTGAAGCGCACGTCGAGCAATTCGATGCCCCACGGAGCCACCTTGGGCTGTGAGGCTGCGAGGATATCTTGTTCGAGCTTGCTGCGGCCAAATTCAATGGGCGGGAGGACGCCGAGAGTGGAATTGGCATCGACGAGGGTTTCATCGCGCACCGTCTTGCGATCCTTCTGGCTGCGGACCACTTCGATGAGGTTGTGGGCGGCGATGAAGTTTTTGGTTTCGCCGCCGATGATATTATTGAGGCGGGCCAAGGCGCTGCGTTCGTCGTGGAGGCCTTTGTAGTAGACGATTGGATCGGAGATGCGCCAGCGGGCGAAGCTATCGACCGAGATATAGAGTTTGTCGCTGGTAGGGATGTCCACTGCAGGACCATTCCATTCCAATATGCGCTTCTCAATGCGGTTCACCTGTTGGATGAAAGGCAACTTGAAATGCAGGCCGGCTTGGTTATTGGAGGGATCGGCATTGATGGCGTCGCCGACCGGTTTGCCGAATTGGGTGATAAACACCTGTTCAATTTCGCTGACAGTGTAGGCACCGCTAAACAGAAAGAGCAAAAGGGCACCAAGGCCGATAAGAATGGGAGAAAATTTCATGATTCAGGAATGTTAGCGGGTGGGGGGCGGGGTGGCGCTGCTGGCGGGTTGCAGATTCATAAGCGGCAAAAACTGTTTGGCACTCTCATCAAGAATGATCTTGGAGCCCAGCTTCGGCAGCACTTCATTCATGGTTTCCAGATAGAGACGTTGCTTGGTGATGGCGGGCGCCTTTTCGTATTGGGCCAACAGCTGCTTGAAGCGGGTCACATCGCCCTCAGCTTCATTGACGCGCTGGACCGCGAAGCCCTCGGCGCTGGAGATGCGTTGGGCGGCCAAGCCCTTGGCTTTCGGGATGATTCGGTTGACCTCGCCATTGGCTTCATTGATCAATGTTTCGCGTTCCTGCTGGGCGCGGTTGACTTCATCGAACGAGCGCTGCACCGGGCCTGGCGGATGGACGTTGTTGAGTTGGAGTTGCTGTGCGGAAATTCCCATATTAAAGCGCTCCAGCAGTGTTTTGAGCTTGGTCAGGCAATCCCTTTCAATCTCCGCCCGGCCAATTGTCAGAACCTCGTCGATGGTGCGGTCGCCGATGATTTCGCACATCACGCTTTCAGTTAGATCGCGAAGAGTTGGGCCTGGGTTGCGGACGTGGAAGAGATACTGTTTGGGATCCGAGATGCTATATTGAAGGATCCATTCCACCTCGGCGGCATTCAAATCCCCGGTCACCATATCGCGCTCCAGTTGCGGTTCAGTGCCGACTTGATCGGGATTGGTGGCGTTGGGCGTACCAAAGCCGAACTCAAGTTGGAGCTGGCGGCGGATTGGGATGACGGTGGCTTGGTCGATGCCCAGCGGCAACATGAAATGCAGGCCGGGATCAGCGATGTAGCGGAATTTGCCGAAGCGCTGGACGACGGCGACGGACTCCGGATTGACGGTGAAGTACGCGGAAAAAATCCCGATGAGCAGCAACAGGGCCACCGGGACGAGGAAAATCAATTTCACCGGCAGCTTGAGATTGGGAAATCCAGGCGCGGGAATATCATGGAAGATCGGCGGTTTCATGGGCGGTTGGGGTGGTTCATTGCGTGGAGAATTTTGTGAGCAGGCCGCGTTTGCGGGTGTAATTGAGGATCCAGACGAAGAAGCCACCGGCCAGCGCGAGATAGACGAGGTTGAGGGCGAACGCCCAACCCAAGGGTGCCCAGCACATGGTACCTGTGTGCATCACTGAGCGCATCCCCTCAAAGATATGAGTGGCGGGCAGTGCGAGGGCGACGGGTTGCAGCCATGCGGGGAGCACGCTGACTGGATAGAAGACAGCGACCACCGGTTGGATGAAAAATGGCACTGCCCAAGCGAGCGACTCTGCGGCCTGCCCCCAGCGCAGGATCAAGGCGGTTGAGATGATGCCAAGCGACCAGCCGAAAAGCATTAGATTGAGGAAAAACGGAATGAGCCACCAGCGCATGACGAACACGTTGAATGAATAGGCCAGCCAGCCGATGAGCACCAACGCCACGGCGGTCACTGAAATCCGCAGGATTCCGACCGCGAAGGTGGCCGTTAGATACTCAGCGGTGCGCACAGGAGCGACGAATATATTGAGGAGGTTGCGGGTCCAGACGTCCTCTAGGAATGAGATGGCCACGCCTTGCTGGGCACGAAAGAGGATGTCCCAGAGGATCATCGCTCCTAGCAGAAAGGTAATGAAATGGGGGAAGTCGCCAGTTGTGCTTTGCCGCAGGTAAACCGTTAGAAACCCCCATACCAGCATATCGACGATGGGCCAGAAGACCATTTCCACCAAGCGCACGGGGCTACGGGTGTAGAGGAAGATATAGCGGAGCAACAGGGCGTGGATGATGCGGAAGTTCATAAGGAAGCCTCCTTGCTACTGGTGTCTTCCAAATCTCCGCTGCGGGCGATTTTGATGAACACGTTTTCAAGGGTGTGCTCGGTGGAACGTTTGACGATTTCATCCGGCGTGCCTTCAGCCACGATTCGGCCTTTATGGAGGAAAATCACGCGGTCGCATACTTCCTCGATGTCCTTCATGTTATGGGATGTGTAGAGGATGCCGATGGCCCGCTCGCGCTGCACCCGCCGCACCACCTTGCGCACCTTGTCAGCGATGTCTGGGTCGAGGCTGGCAGTGGGCTCGTCGAGCATCAGCAACTCCGGGTCATTGAGAAACGCCTTGCATAGGTTCACCCGGGTGCCTTCCCCGGCCGAAAGCTGGCCGGTGACCCGGTCCCTGAGGTGAGACACCTCCAACATTTCCAGCAACTCGGCGATTTTCTTTTTCGGTTCGTGGACGCCGTAGATGCGGGCGAAGACCAGCAAATTTTGCCAGACTTTGAGATTGCCGGGCAGACTGACGTAGGACGAGGAAAAATTGCTACGCTGGAGGATTGCGATGCGGTGGGCGTGGAGTTCCTGGCCGAAGGCGAAGATTTGGCCGGACGTCGGCAGTGTGAGGCCCAGCAGGCAATTCATTGCGGTGGTTTTACCAGCGCCATTGGCCCCTAGCAGGCCGAGGATTTCACCGCGGCGCAGTTTAAAGCTGAAACGATCCAAGGCGGTGACTCCATCAAACTCGCGGGTGAGTTCGACGGCTTCCAGCAGAGTTTCGCGGTAATCGGTATCTGGCATGGCGGCAGCGGCGCGCCATCCAAGGCGCGGAATGGGAGGATGGATACTCCGGGGGAGCTTGTCAAGCAAGGTCTGGTTTTGCTGCCGAATGAATCCAGAGCGGAATCCCAGCCTACCTCGTTATCGGCTTGGCGGGGTTGAATTTGTGGGTTCGCCCCCCCCTCCCTTGTCCGACCGATGGTAAACTAGCGGGGCTTCGCCTCAGACCAAAGATGCAAGACTAGAAGACACAAGAGCAAAAAACTTGACCTAACTACAGTAACCTTGGCTTTTCAAGGACTCTGGCCTGGCGGCTCCATACGAGGTCAGTTGTCGCGTCGCCGACAAGATCCACGAGTTGACCATTGGAAATCACAGGATCTCTGTAAGATGAGCGCGGCTGCAGGGGTACCCGCCAGCCTGATGCAAAACTATTGGAAGCTATTCATCCTGGCCTCGCTGACGTATGGCACCGCTGTAGCGGTCGAACTGATAGGCGCTGGAACCCCTGCTACGTCACCGCTGCACGATATGGAACAACTCTCCAGCCCGGCGCAGGTCGGGGCGTTCACCCAACGGGTCAAGCGCGAGTGTTATGTGTTTGGCGAAGACCGGGTCAACTCGATCCGCCGCCATGACGCCTTGCCCGCCCACTGGCTGGATGGATCCGATAGCCAGTTCGAGAAATTTGCCGGCATCGCCCAGCCGGGTGAATTCTATGTTTTCCAATTGGCGGCATACGCGCCGGGCCAGGACCTCGGCCCGATCGCCCTGCGCTTCACTGATCTCAAGAGTGTTGGTTCGCCAGAGCTAACGATCCAATCAACGGCCTTCCGTTGTCTCAACCTGGGTGGCACCGATTTCATGGCCCGGCCACTCACCAAGGATGTGCCAGTCCCTAAAGGCCGGGTCCAACCGTTGTGGATCGGTGTGTCCATTCCGCGCCTAGCAAATGGAATCTATCAGGGAAAGCTAGACCTCACCGCTCCCGGCACCAAGCCGGTGGCCGTCCAATTGCAAATCACCGTGGCCGGCGATCCACTCGAGGATAGCGGCGATAGCCAATCGTGGCGCTTGTCGAGACTCCGCTGGCTGGACTCCACCATCGCGCAGAGCGACGAGGTGCTCGTCAAGCCGTTTGTGGCTCTGCGGCGCGAGGGCAATGCGATCATGATGTTAGGCAGGAAGCTGACGCTGGCTGATGGCGGATTTCCGTTAGCCATTGCATCCTACTTCAATGGAAGCAACACGCGAATCGGGACCGAGCCGGTTGAAGTGTTGACGCAACCGCTGCGGCTATGGGTGGAAACCGCTGCCGGTGCGGAGCCATTTGTCTCCGGCAAGGTGAAGTTTTCGCGCGAAAAACCCTGCGCCATCGAGTGGACTGCCACCCAAGAATCAGCCGCTATGACGCTGGAGGTCTGCGGCCTCATTGAGTTCGACGGATTCGTCCAAATGCATGCCTCACTCATCGCCAAGCAAGCAATCGCCATCCAGGACGTGCGCCTAGTGGGCGGGTTTTCCAAAGCGGCATCCAGCTATTTCATGGGACTCAACCACCGTGGTGGCATCAGGCCGGCCAAAATCGACTGGAAGTGGGATCCTAACGAGCAACAGGACGGGTTCTGGATCGGAGGCGTCAACGCCGGGCTCAAGGTCCAGTTCAAAGGCGGCAATTTCCGCTCGCCCCTGATCAATTGCTACTATGGCCAACGCAAACTCAACATGCCCGACTCATGGTGCAACGGCGGCTTGGGAGGCATCTCCCTAACAAGCCTTCCGGATGCCGGGGTGACGTTCGAGACGACAAGCGGCAAACGCCAAATGGAGGCCGGAGAACGACTGCGGTTTGACTTTGACTTATATATAACTCCCTTCAAACCACTTGATACAGATAACCAATGGAAGCTGCGGTATTTCCACCCACATCAGGGCGTGGACGACCCCGACATCGCAGATCCCACACGCATCGCGGCCATGGGTGCCAACGTCGTCAACATCCACCACAACAAACTGCCCAACCCTTGTATCAATTATCCGTACTTGGATGTGTCCTTCCCGCGGCTCATCGACTCTGTGCAAAAAGCCCACGCAGCTGGCCTGTTAGCCAAGATTTATTACACCACCCGCGAGATCAGCAACAATCTGCCGGAACTCTTCGCCTTTCACAGTCTCAATGGCGAAGTGATCTGCCCGTCACGCGATGGCCAGGCCAAACCCATAACTAACAGCAGCGGTGCCCACCCGTGGCTGGTGGAGCACCTCCGCGAGGGATTTATCCCCGCCTGGCGGGAAACCATCGGCGGCCCATACAACGGCTTGCTCGACTTGGCGGTCATCACCACCCCGGACTCCCGCCTCGATAACTTTTACCTCGAGGGACTGGACTACACCGCCACCAAGGCTAACATCGACGGCCTCTACATCGACGACACTTCAATGGGCCGTAAAACCACCCAACGCGCCCGGCGGATTCTCGACGCGCACAATCCTAACAGTCAGATAGATTCCCATTCTTGGAGCCACTTCAATTGGGATGCGGGGATGACGCCCTCCGCCTACTGTTACATGCAAAATTTCCCGTACTACAATCGTCTTTGGTACGGCGAGAGTTTTGGTTACGACGCCAGTCCCGACCTGTGGCTCGTCGAAATGAGTGGTATCCCCTTCGGGCTCATGAGCGAGATGCTTGGCAGCGGCCAACCCTGGCGCGGCATGGTCTTCGGCGAGGTAGCCCGCCTCGGTTGGGGCGGCGAACCCCGCCCACTCTGGAAGGCCATGGATGAGTTCGGTATGGCCGGCTGCGAAATGACCGGCTTCTGGGATGCGGCCTGCCCAGTCAAAACTGGCAACACCGAAGTGCTTGCCAGCGTCTATCGGAAAAATGGCAAAGCTCTCATCGCTCTCGCCAGCTGGAGCGCCAAGGACCAGAGCGTTCGGTTGGCCATCGACTTCAAGGCGTTGGGCATCGATCCGACCAAGGCCACACTCACCGCCATGGCCATGGCTAACCTCCAGCCGAAAACCACCTATCAGATATCCGAGCCTATAACGATCGCCCCCGGAAAGGGCATGCTCCTTACCCTCCAACCATGATCCCGAATTCGATGAACCAGAAACCAGCAGCAAGGGTCCATGACCTATTGGAAATGTCAGCCGCGATCAAACCTGGCACGCGCAAGTTTTTGATATTAGGTATAACTGTCTTGTTCGGCATGATTGTGCCGGCGCACGGCGAGGTGGCGCTGGCGGGGGATAAATCGGCGCCGGGTTTGAAGGACATCTACAAGAATGATTTTCTTATCGGCGTGGCGGTGGGACCGTATGTCTATCAAAGTGAGGACAAGTCCATCGGTGAGTTAGTGGCCAAGCACTTCAACTGCCTCACCTGCGAGAACGCGATGAAGTGGGCGTCATTGCATCCGGCGGCTGGCGTGTACACGTTCGAGACTGCCGACAAATTGGTTGAGTTCTCCAAGGCGAAGGCGATTCAGGTGGTCGGTCACACGCTCGTCTGGGAACAACAGACGCCTGAATGGGTGTTCAAGGGAGCTGATGGCAAGGACGCAACCCGTGATGTTCTACTAGGAAAAATGCGGGAGCACATCGAAAAGGTGGTCGGCCGGTATCGCGGCAAGGTGAGGGGCTGGGACGTGGTCAACGAGGCGGTGGCGGGCGGTGGCAAGGAGTGGCTGAGTGACAGTCCATGGAAGCGGATCATTGGTGAGGATTATGTGTTGAAAGCGTATGAATATGCGCAGCAGGTTGATCCCAAGGCGGAGTTATACTATAACGACTACGATCTGGAGAATCCGCTCAAGCGTGATCGCTGTGTTCGCCTGGTGAAGAGCCTTATGGACAAGGGCATCAAAATTCACGCGGTTGGAAATCAAGCGCACTGGAGCCTGACGAAGCCGTCGATAGCCGAGATTGAGCGGACGATCAAGGGCTTCGTGGCACTGGGCGTAAAGGTAAATTTCACCGAGTTGGACGTCACTCTCTACAACTGGGGCGACAAAGATGATATCTATCAAGCCGGTGCGCCGCCGGAAGTCTTGCAGCAGCAGGCAGCCCGTTACGCCGCAATCTTCGCCCTGTTCCACCGCTATCGCCAACATATCGAGAGGGTGACGTTTTGGGGCCCCACCGATAAGTATTCTTGGCTTAACAGCTTTCCAGTGAGGCACACCAATCACCCGCTCCTTTTTGATCGGGCCGGTCTGCCCAAACCGGCGTTCTGGTCGGTGATCAAAGCAGCTGGGGAGCAGCAGTAGCAGGCGGCCGGTCATCCAGAGAGTTGTTTGCTGGCAAGCACGGCCATGAATCGTTTGTGTGCTGGCTGGAATGCAACGCCCGCAAATCCTGTCCCCAAGACACGCAGGTTGGCGATTCCTTTGTTGGCAGACCTATTCCCGTCGGCGGTTGTCAGGGGTCTCGCTTCCTCGATTCATCGCGAGGGTCCTTCCGGCCATTTGCGGAAGATTCTTCAGTGATTCGTAAGAATATTAGTGCAAAGTTGCGGTGATTGAGTAAATTTACTCATCAATGCTCTGCGTGACATCATCGGCAATGGACCGGCAACTCAACGTGTACCATGAGGTACAAAGGCGCGATGAGTGATGGCGTGTCACCTCCAGAGAAGGTATCGCGTGGGCAATGGGGTTTTCCGCTGCTGTTGCTGGCCATTCTCATCGCAGGTGCGGTTCTCACAGGGTGGATGATCGTGTCGGCGGACCACGCAAAGCGCGACGACCTGTTGGCACAAACGCAATTGCTGGCACAATCCCTGGATCCTGAGGCCATTCAAACGTTCAGCGCCACGGAGGCCGATTTGCAAAACCCCGCGTATCAGCGTCTCAAGGAACAATTGATCCTTACCCGTGCGGCCATTCCGCAATGCCGCTTTCTCTATCTGATAGATCGTCGGCTTGACGGAAAGCTGGCTTTTTTTGTCGATAGCGAGGATCCCGCTTCCAAGGATTATGCGTCGCCCGGGCAGATCTATGATGAGGCAACTGACTCTTACCGGCGCGTTTTTGTCACAGCCACTCCCACAACTGAAGGACCTGGCGGCGGCCATTGGGTCACTGGCTTCGTCCCGATTCTTGCCCCACCCGCTCATGGGAACCATCAGCAAGCCGCAGGTGAGGGCGTCCGCAGTCGTGGATTTCACGGGGGCGGCAGCCGGAGGGCGGTCCTCGCAGTCCTGGGCATGGACATTGATGCCCGCGATTGGGATTGGATGCTGGCCCGCGCCGCGCTACCACCCGCGCTGCTTTCATTGGCGCTGGTGGCTCTCGCTGTGCTTGGCAGGGCGCTTATGCAGCGCCGCGCCCGTAGCGAAGGGCAGGGGCTCCGTTGGATGCGCCACCTCGAACCGGCGCTGGCATCGGCCACCGGGTTGGTGATCACCCTATTTGCCGTCTGGATGGTCCACCGGAGCGAGTTACGTGACCGCGAACTGGCGTTTGCGCTAGTAGCCGCCAGTCGCACCGACGACATCGCCGAAACCCTTCAATCCATCGCTAGTACGGAATTGGAAAGCCTGGCTGGTTTTTGCCAAAACTCCCCAAACATCAGTCGCGACGAGTTCCAGTCATTCGCGGCGTTCCTAACGAAAAATTCGCATGTCCAAGCTTGGGAATGGATCGCTGCCGTGTCGGCCGGTGATCAAGCCCGTTTCACCGGGGAGGTTCGCGCAGCGGGTTTGAGGGACTTTGCCGTCTGGCAAAAAGACGAGCAAGGGCAGCAGGTCGCAGCCAGCGACCGCGACATGTACTATCCGATTTTGCACGTGACCCCCAGCTCTGGCAATGAGAGCGTTTTGGGTTATGACCTTGGCTCCGACCCGCTGTGCCGGGCAGCCTTGGAGGATGCGTCCCGAAGTGGTCTCCTCATCAGTACCGAGCCACTGACGTTGGTGCGGAAGACTCACAAACAGAAGGAGTTGTTGATTTGTCGGCCGGTTTACGCCACCGGGCAGGGGCGGCGATTGCGCGGTTTTGCCGTGGCGGAGTTGCGTCTGGGTTCCCTGCTCCGCAACGTCGCGTCAGACAACTCCACGCGACTCGAGCTCTTATTCCTTCGCCCCAATTCAGCCCCGGAACCCCTAGCGACCTGCCGGAATGCCAGTCACCCGACCACCGGCTATTGCGCCATGCGTCCAATCGCGGCTTTTGGCAAAACCTTTGCAGTTTCTGCTAGCACAGGCCCGGGATTTCTCGCTCTGCACCCGCTGAGGCAGGCTTGGCTAACCGGCCTGACCGGCCTCTGCCTCACCGCAGCGCTGGCCATTGTGCTCAGCCTGACGCTGCGTCGGCGCGAGAAGTTGGAACGCTTGGTGCTCCAGCGCAG
>JBAXCM010000044.1:0-15883 GCA_037141475.1 Verrucomicrobiota bacterium
CCTCTTCAGGGTTGCCGTTCTTCCCCGGCAGCGACCTTGTCCACCTCCAGCGGATGCTCCTCCTCATGCCAATCTTTGGCCACCTTGCCGTCCAGCCAGGCAAAGTTCATCGGATAAACGTCGGGGTCGAACATCACATGATAAAAATGCCAGATCACAATCGCCAAGCATGCGAGAATCGCCTCGTAATAATGAATGGTCACCGCCACATCAATCACCCACCGGGGCAACCCATGAGTCACATCAATTTTAAACCAAATCACCAGCCCGGTCACCCCCATCACCACAGTGCCCCACACCACTGCCCAATACTCGAGCTTTTCCGGATAACCGAAACGCCCGAAGCGAGCCTTGGGCATGCCCATGGTGAGATGGCCGACATTTGTGGCCACGTCGCGGACGTCCTGCAAGCGTGGCCAGAGGTCGCGCAGCAATTTGCGCCCGGCAGCCGTGAAGGCAACATAGTATAGATGATAAAAACCGCCACTGATGAGAATCAAACCGGCAACCCGGTGGATCCAGCGCCGGATTTCCTCGGTCCCCATCAGGTGGGCGTACCATGTATTTGGAAATTTCAAAGCAAAGCCGGTCACCGCCAGCAGGATGAAGCTGGCCATCAACGCGAAGTGTTGGAACCGTTGGTTGCGGTCCATCCGCACAACCATCGCTCCATGCGCCTGCCGCCGCTCCGCCACCTTGCGCCACCACGACAGGGCGTTGTGTGACCCTAGCAAGACAACTGTCAGCACAATGAGAAACACATAGATATTGCGCACCCAACGGCTAACCACCACGCCCGTCTCCAGCCCCTTGGTTCCGTCCGCATGGATCTTCCCACCCACGAAACTCTGCGTCGCCCCGGGGTGGCACTTGCCGCAGGTTTGCATCAAATGCCCCGGATGGATCATCGAGTCCGGGTTGCTCGAACGCAAAATTTTGTGAAAACCATGGCAGCTCGCGCAATTCGCCGCCAGCGTAGAACCTCCCGTCGCCGCCAACCCATGATAACTCTCAAAAAAGGTCTTCACCCGGTCGTCGGGCATCCCAAAACGGCTGTTGATCCGCTCGCTGGCGTGACACTTGCTGCACGTCTCCGCCGTCTGAAATGATGCCGCCGGCCCCTTCAAACCAATGATCTTGTGCTCCGAGTGGCAATCTATGCAGGTCGCTCCTTCACCCTTGCTCAATGACTGGCCGTGCACGCTCACCGCCACATCCGCAGCTTCCTCAGCGTGACATTCACCACAGGTTTTTTCCAAATTGGTGACGTGAATCGTGGATCGTGGCGAATTGCGCGGATACACAGTATGCTTGCCATGACAGTCCTTGCAGGTCGCCGCCGTGTCATTGCCCTTGTCCAGCGCGATGCCATGCACACTCGCCCCGAAACTCTTCGATTGCCGCTCATGGCACCCCGCGCAATCCACCGGCTTCGCTGCCTTCGCGTCGTCCGGATGCTCCGTTGTGAGATCCTTGTGACACTCCGCACATTGCGTCTTGGCATGCACCGAATCCTTTAACTTCGCCCCATCCACATACATCGACAAGGTCTTGCCGCCCGCCAAATCCTTGGTCAAATCCTTGTCATCGTGGCACTCCAAACACTTGTCATTGGCAATCGGCGCAGCGGCAACCCCCAACGGGCCAACCAACCAAGCAACAACTGAAAGCAGCGGTATAAGATGGTGTTTCATAGAATGGTTATCTTCTGCCAGTCAACAAATTGGCTCCGTATGCCACCGGCTAACACACAGGAACGGCTTACCCCTGCCATCAATGTGCATGAGGCGCGGGGCAATTCCATAACCTCAAATGTAGGTAAATCACCACCTCTAGCAAGGCCCAATGCGCCATCCCCTGCGCATCCCTTTGCAATCATTGCGCATCACTCGCGATTGCGGCCATTTTCCCGTTTCCACTCTTGCCGGAAACTCCCAAAATCATAACTTCGGCCGTTGGCAAACCTGCCAGCATCCCTTGGCTTGCGGTGGCTTGATCTCTTCCCCCGAATGCCTTGGCTTCCCGCCCGTAACTTCCACTCCGATGCACAACGCCCTCCTTCTCGTCACCCGCCGACTCGCCATCCTCTGCCTGCTGGCTTGGCCCGCCGCTGCCATCACCGCGCAAGACGATGCCGCTCAAAACGAAGTCGCCAAGGTCGAATCTGCCAAAGACGAATCTGCCAAAGACGAATCTGCCAAGCCCGGGACGACCAAGCCCGAGACGGCGGTGCTCAAGCCCGCAGCGGAAATGATCCCCAATGATAAGTGCTTGGAATGCCACGATGACAAGGACCTAACCAAAGATCTGCCGGGCGGCAAAACTTCTTCCCTATATGTCGATGAAAAAATCCGCCAGTCGTCGGTCCACGCCAAACTCGCCTGCGCCGAATGCCACAGCGACCTGAGCGGCGAACATCCTGACGACACCAAACCGGCCAAGCCGGTAAATTGCGCGACCTGCCACAAGGAGGAGGCAGACGTCTATAAGACCAGTATTCACGGCATCAGCCGCGCTATGGGCTCGTCGGGGGCCGCCTCATGCACCAGTTGCCATGGCACCCATGACATGCTCTCACCCAAAAACCCGAACTCCCCCACCTTCAAGCTCAATCTGTCCCGCACCTGCGCCAAGTGCCACGACAACGCCGGAATCAACGCCGAATACCGGATGCGCTTTCCCGACGTCGCCGCCCATTACCAAGACAGTATCCACGGCCTCGGCGTGATGAAAAAGGGCCTGGTCATCGCCCCATCCTGCAACGACTGCCATGGCGTCCATGATATCAAACGCGGCGTCGACCGCTCTTCGCCCATCAACAAGGCCAACCTAGCCAAAACCTGCGGCAAGTGCCACCTCGGCATCGAAGATACCTATAACAAAAGCATCCATGGCCAGTTGCTCGCCAAGGGCGACGCACGCGGGCCGGTCTGCACCGATTGCCACTCGGCTCACGAAATCGAAACTCCCACCAGTGTCCACTTCAAGCAAGCAAGTGACGGCCGCTGTGGCAAATGCCACGAAGAAAGCCTCAAACATTATCGCGATACCTATCACGGCAAGGCTATGGCCTTGGGCCGCCCTAACATCGCCAGCGACGTCGCAGCGTGTTTCGATTGCCATGGCGACCACAACATCCAACCCGTGAGCCACCCAGACTCGCAGCTCTCGCCGAAACACATCCGTGCCACCTGCACCAAATGCCACCCCGGTGCCACCGTCGGTTTCACCCAATATGTGCCGCACGCCAACCCTCTCGATGGCAAAAAATACCCGGTTCTTCATCTAACGTTCATGCTGATGACCGGGCTGCTGCTTTGCGTGTTCACCTTCTTTGGTTGTCACACATTGCTGTGGCTGGCCCGCTCGGTGTGGGTGTACAGGCACGACTCCAAAGCATATCGCGAAACAAAATTCGATACTCAGCAAGACGACGAGTGGTTCACCCGCTTCACCCCGTTCGACCGCTTTCTCCACTTCCTGGTAGTGACCAGCTTTCTTTTGTTAGTTATCACTGGGATGCCGCTCAAGTTCTACTACACCGATTGGGCGAAAACCTTGTTTGAAATCATCGGCGGCGCCCAGACCGCCCGCGCCCTCCACCGCTTCGGCGCTCTCGTCACCTTCCTCTACTTCGCGTTGCACCTGTTTGACCTCGTCACCAGCTCGTGGCAAAACCGCGCTGCCATGCGTGATCCGGCAACCGGAAAATGGCAACTCAAGCGGGCTCTGGGCGCGGTCTTCGGTCCCGATTCCATGGTCCCAACCTTGCAAGACGGCCGCGACTTCCTCGCCCATCAGAAGTGGTTCTTCGGCAAGGGACCCAAGCCGCAATTCGACCGCTGGACGTACTGGGAGAAGTTCGATTACTTCGCAGTGTTCTGGGGCATCTTTGCCATCGGTGCCTCCGGCATGGTCATGTGGTTCCCCCAATTCTTCACCGCCTTCCTCCCCGGTTGGATCATCAACATCGCCCTCATCGTCCACTCCGACGAGGCATTGTTAGCTGCCGGCTTCATCTTCACCGTCCATTTCTTCAACACACACTTCCGGCTCGAAAAATTCCCCATGGACAACGTCATCTTCTCCGGCCGCATCTCCAAAACCGAAATGCTCCACGAACGCAAAACCTGGTATGACCGACTCGTCGCCACCGGCAAGCTCGACCAATACCGGGTCCGCGACGAATGGGATCGCTGGAAGAAAATTGCCCGCCCCATCGGCTTCACCTTCTTTGGCATCGGCTTGGTCCTGCTAGCCCTCATCATCTACGCCATGGTCACCCGTCTGGCTCATTGAGCGAGTCGTGCGGCCCAATGGATAGGGGGGCAACTGCGCAAATTGCCAAGCATGCGGGAACAGCAGCGAGCTCCGGCTAGTTAACGACAATTTCTGTCGATGACAGAATCAGACTGGATTATCTAGCAAATCTTCGGTTATACCCGCTTTAGACCAGCGCGTCACACCCGAAATAAGCATCGTGGCAAACGTGTTGGGTCTAGGGAATGAGGACAGTTCCCGGGGATTTGAAGATCGCTCGGAAGTTGAAGCGGTCGTTGGGAGCCGCATCGCCATTGAGCGTGAAATCGCTCCAGTCGCCCGACTGCTGGATGTTGTCCGCCCATTTGAAGTCGAGAGTGAAGGATGGCGAAGTGATGCCAAGGGCGGCGCGTGGGATGGCCAGTTCCAATTCGTTACCCACAGCGCGGAATTGGACGTCGGCCACTGACTTCCAGTGGTAGCCACCGCCATCATTGCACTCCAAGGTGGTGACCCCCGGCCTCACATTGGAGCGGTTGATCACAAAATCGTAACCTAGCCAACCGGTCTTCGGGTTGTTATCAGCATCAATAAAGAGGAGCATCCACGCCGGATCGGTCGGGGCCGTTAGCGGGGCGCTGGTGCTCACGTAAAAATAGACGTTGTCCTTGTCCGCTGACACCTTGGCGGTGGCAATGTCGTTGCGCCCGGAATTATTAGAAAACGGCGGTTGTTGCTGCCAGCCGGGATGGTCGCGGTGCGCCGTATCCCCAAGGGTATCCCGGAACACCGGCAGCGCATCCGCCCAATCGCCAAACTTGCCGTCAATAGTAATCGGCACCGCCTTGACCTCCGGCAGGGCGCGGGTGCCTTTGTATTTTCGAATGTTGGCGACCATTTGATAGTAATAGGCGTCGCCGAAGCCACCTTTCATCGGCTCGATGTCACGGCTGAATTCTGCGGAGAAAGTATCCACAAAGAAGGTGCCACCGGGCTTGAGCTTGACGCCCCCCATTGACATATCTCCCTTGGGATCGATGAAGCGCTGGGCGATCCATTCATTCCAACCGGTGATCATAACGAATGGCGGTGCCACCTCCAAGGCCCGCTGCCATTGCTCGGCGAAATACAGGCCTTCGGCAGACCGGCACTGGTCTGCCGGTGGCTGGCTGCCGGCGTGGAAACTCCGCCCGATCGGAGTGATTGGATGTTCCGCAGTGGTGACGGTGATCTGTTCAGGAGTCGCCGGCGAATCGTGCCAACCGGGAGTCTGTGGCGAATGATCCAACCATGGCCATTTGTCCCGCCCATCACCAAACCATGCCTGTCCCTTCGTCCATGCCCAAGAATGACGGATGGTGAAAAAGCCGGTCACTTCCGCAGACAGTCCGTCGGAAGGCGCGAGCAGAAGTGGCTTGCCAAGCCATTTTGCCCAGTGGGCCCGTCCTTTGCCCGGTTTGTAAAACGTCTGATAGAGATGCTCGACGGTGCTAGCGCTGCTGGAGTTGGCGAGAAATGCAAGGGTCGGCGTCCGCTGGCCCAGAGCATTCATTTCATCCATCACCGCCAGCAGGGAATCGCGAACTGAGTCATAGGTTAACGCATTGGTGACGTCTAGCAATAATACATCCACTCCGGCATCCGTGAGCATCTGCATGTGTTTGCGCAGGACATAGCGGTCGTCCTGCTTGTAGTATCCAAACAGCGGCTCCCCCCAGTGATGAAAGGCATGCTCCGGCCCGTAAATTGGATTCTGCGGATTGGCGACGGTTATTTTAGTTAGGTCATACACCGGCCCTTGACCCTCATTCCACAGGAAGTAGAAAATCCCGACGGTCCGGTTGGGTTTGACGGGACCTGTGGTGTCGTTGAGGGGCAGAGCCCGGCCCACGCCGTCGGTGGCAACCCAGGTATCTGCGAGATTGTCCCATGAAAGAATCGGGGCGGACTGGGCAAACGCAGGGCACACCATGGCGGCTAAAGCCATGGCAGGCAAGAGGAATCGATAAATAGGCGAGTTTCGCATGATCGTATTTATGTTAGATAATAGCCGCGCAATCAGCAAGTGAGCAGAATACTTGGTCAGCTGCCGAAAAATCCAAGCCACCGGTCACGCGGTTAGGCACCATCCAAGTATGCATCCCAGCTGCTTGGGCGGCCACCAGGCCGTTGAGAGAGTCCTCGATGACCAGGCAATCGGCCGCCTCGCATCCAAGCCGTGTTGCGGCTTCCAAAAATAAATCCGGCGCGGGCTTGATCCGTGCCGCATCACCCCGACAAACGACAGTTTGAAAATACCCGGCAAGCCCGAGTTTATCTAACCATCCGTCCACCCAATGGTGAGACGAACTGGAAACCACCGCGCAGGGCAGGGCCGCCGCCGCTAGCTTATCTAATAATTCCAACGCCCCTGGCATTGGCGGCTCGCTGCTAAGGTCGTCCAAGATTTCCTGCTGGCGCCGGGCGTCCAAATCATGCCAGTCGAAATCCAAGCCGGTGAGTTCCTCCAAATGGGTCTTGGCCGACCAAGTGGCGAAATCCGAGCCAATGCAGCGGGTGTAGATATCGAGCGGGAGCGGCTGGCCGTGAACCTCGAAGAGGCGCCGCCACGACTGATAGATCGCCCACTCGGTGTCCACCAACACGCCGTCGAAATCAAAAAGGATCGCGGAGAACGCCATGCCCTTCCAATGCCCTGTCCGCACCAATGAAGCAAGCGCGATTTGTGGCGATGCTTCGCCTCATTGCAAAGTGACATTGCAAAGTGACAGACAAATTGTGATCATTGCAAAGTGACAGACAAATCATTGCAAAGTGACAGACAAATTGTGATCATCCATTGCAAAGTGACAGACAAATTGTGATCATCCACACCGTACACAGGGACTCACAAATTGAACCATCCCCACCATGAATCCTCAAATACCAAGCCCCGCCATCCCTGGCACCCGCCGCAGCTTTCTCAAAACCGTCGGCACCGTCACGGGGTCTCTGCTCATTCTGCCAAGCGGGGTACTGCGCGGCCAGGCCCGCAAGCCGGGCGACAAGCTCAACGTGGCGTTCATCGGGATGGGCAACCAGATCCAGGGGCACGTTGGGCAAATTTTGCAACTCGGGCACAAAGTGGTGGCACTGTGCGATGTGGATGCCGGGCAGATTGCCGGCTCGCAGAAGCGGCATGGTGAGGGCGTCTCCAAAGCGGCGGTGTACGCGGATTACCGGGCATTGTTCGACAAGGAAAAATCATTGGATGCGGTGGTGATTGCCACCCCCGACCACTGGCATGCCCCGATCTGCCGAGCGGCCATCCAAACCGGCAAACACATTTATTGTGAGAAGCCTCTGACCCACACGCTCGGCGAGGCGCGGCAACTGCGGGAACTATCCAAATCCTCCAAGGGCGTCACCCAAACCGGCAACCAAGGCAGCGCGTCGGGTAACTTGCGCCGCAGCATGGAATTGATTGGGGCGGGTTTTTTTGGGGCCATCACCGAGATTCACGCTTGGCATCCTCCGCACGGCTGGCCGAGCGGGGTGGATCGGCCGACAGACAGCGACCCGGTTCCTGCCGGGCTTGACTGGGACTTTTGGCTGGGCACGGCACCGGTTCGGCCCTTCAAATCCGGCACCTATCACCCGGTGAATTGGCGCGGCTGGTATGATTTCGGCAGCGGATCGGTGGGCGATTTCTGCTGTCACGCATTCAACCTGCCGGTGCGTGCGCTCGACCTCGACCATCCGGTGAAAATCGAGATCAGCGGCACGGATTTGGGCAAGGAGAGTTTTGCGAAAGCCTGCACCGTCCGCTACCACTTCCCCGCCCGAGGTGGCCGCGGCCCCGTGCTCCTCAACTTTTACACCGGCGGCGACCTGCCACCCGAGGATGTCACCGCGAGCTTGCGTAATTCAACCGGCAATCTGCCCGGCACCGGTTGCCTGCTCGTCGGCACCAAAGGCCAACTCCAAAGCGGTCTGTGGAATTCCGATTGCTACGTCAAACTCAACGATGAAAAGCGTTTCTTTGGAGCGGATAACCACGCTGCGGCCAAGGAAGTACCCCAGTCGCTGCCACGAGTGAAAGGTCACCTCGACGAATGGGTGGACGCCTGCTTGGGCGGACCCAAAGTATTTTCCAACTTTGATTTCGGCGGCCACCTGACTGAAATCGGCCTTGCCGGAGTGCTCGCCCTGCGCTTGCAAAAGAACATCGACTGGGACGGGGCGAAACTGCAGGTGCCCGGCATGCCGGAAGCCGACCGCCTCATCCACTCCGAAGCGCGAACCAAGTATTTATAGGCCGCCACCCCCGAGGCTTGTCTTGGATCGGGCGTGAGCTTATCCTCCGCCCGATGCACAGCGTAACTCACACCAGATTTTTTCACACTGGCAGCCCCTCCGATCCGGTGAGGCTGCGTGACGGGGTGTTGCTGCCGGGCATCACACTGGCGTACGAAACGTGGGGGGAACTCGACGCAGCACACACCAATGCGATCCTTGTGTTTCACGCTTTGTCCGGTTCCCACCATGCGGCCGGTTTCAATCCGTCGCTACCGGAAGTCGGCGAGTTCTGGCAACCGGAACTCCACGAGGGCTGGTGGAATGTGATGATCGGACCAAAGAAAGCCCTAGACACACGCAAGTTCTTCGTGATCTGCGTCAATTACCTCGGCGGCTGCTACGGCAGCAGTGGTCCTTCATCTATCAATCCGGCCAACTCCAAACCGTGGGGTGCCGCATTCCCGTCGGTCACCGCTGCCGACCAAGCGGAGGTAGCCTGCCGACTCCTCGACCACCTCGGCATCGAGCAGCTCAACGCGGTGGTCGGCCCCTCGGTCGGCGGCCTGGTCGGGCTGACCTTTGCCACCCGCTATCCGCAGCGGGTGCGCAATGTCATCTCCATCGCCGCCGGCTTCAAGACAACGGTTCTCAACCGGCTCATTCTCTTTGAGCAAATCCTCGCCATTGAAAACGACCCGCATTTCAGTGGGGGAAATTACTATGAAGGTCAGGCCCCGCTCTACGGTCTGGCGCTGGCCCGGATGATTTCTCACAAGACCTTTGTTCACCTCGATGCCATTGAAAAGCGCGCCCGCCAGGACGTGATCCAACCCGATGACGTGCTCGCCTGGTACCGGGTGCGCGACCAATTCCAAAGCTATATGCTCCATCAGGGGAAAAAGTTTGTGAGGCGCTTTGATGCCAATACCTATCTTCGGATCATCGACATGTGGTCTCGCTACGACGCCACGCTGGAGGGCGATGCTGAGAGTCCGGCGGACTTGTTTGAACGATCCCGCGAAGCTGGCCAACACTGGCTGGTATTTTCCATCGACTCGGACTTTTGTTTTTACCCAGAGGAGCAAGCGGAATTGGTGAAACACCTCGAGGACGCCAAGGTCGAAGCCATGCACATCACCGTCCACTCTGCCAAAGGCCATGACTCGTTCTTGCTGGAACCTGGACTCTACACCCCCCACATCGCTTGGCTCTTAGCCAGATGAGCAAGCCCGCCCATCATGCCATCTGCCAATCCAATACTCCCAATCCTCTCAGGCATGTCGCCGGAATCTCTGGCTGACTGGCTGAGACTGGCCGGCCAACCCTCATTCCGTTGCTCCCAAATCCTCGATTGGATTTGGAAAAAACAGGCCGACTCGTTTGCCGCCATGAGCAACCTGCCCGCAGCACTGCGAAATGAGCTGGCCGGAAATTTCCGTCTGCACGGTCTCTCTCATGCGCACACCCAGGGGGCGGCCGATACCACCCGCAAGTTTTTGTTTCGCTTGGGCGACGGGCGCTACGTGGAAAGCGTGTTGATGGCGGCCAACCCGGCGCTCTATGGTGAATCCTCCGACCGCCACACGCTGTGTGTCTCCTCGCAAGTGGGCTGCGCCTATGGCTGCAAATTTTGCGCCTCCGGGTTGGCAGGATTTGCCCGCCACCTGCAGCCTGGAGAGATTGCCGGTCAGGTACTCGCAGCACAACGGCTATCCGGCGAGCGCGTGGACAACCTCGTGTTCATGGGCATGGGTGAACCCCTCGCCAACTTCGACCACCTAATCGCCGCCATCGCCCTGATCACCGGCCCCAAAACCCTCCACCTAGGTGCCCGCCATCTCACGGTTTCCACCGCTGGCTTGGTCCCGCAGATCCGCCAACTCGCCGAGCATCCCCAACAAATCCGCCTGGCTGTCTCGCTCCACGGCGCCAGCGACGAAGTTCGCGACAAAATCATGCCGGTCAACCGCAAGTGGCCTCTCGCTGAATTGTTGAACGCGCTGGATTACTGGAACTCACTCAAAAAACAAAAGCTCACCCTCGAATATATCCTCATTGCCAACATCAATGACTCACAGGAACAAGCAATCCTGTTAGCCCGCCACGCCCGCCGCCTGCATGCCAAGATTAATCTCATTCCCTACAACACTGTGGACGGGCTGGAGTGGCAACGCCCTGCCGAGAACCACTGCCGTGCGTTTCTCGCCACCCTCGAGCGCGCCGGTGTCACCGCCACCCTGCGCCTGGAAAAGGGCCACGACATCGATGCCGCCTGCGGCCAACTTCGTCTCAAACAGGAAACCACAGAGGGGCTTGTCCATTAACTTCCTTTGTTGGAAAAATTCGCAGTGCCGCGCCGCTTCCCCACCGTGACGCAAGCCACCGATGAAATCGCCGGATCACCGGTATGGGCCCGTGACGAGGCCTTTGCCCCCGCCCCGCAAGGATGGGGCTGGCTCGATGTGAAGCGCCGGCAGCACCCGTGTGAGTCGTTCGAGGCTCTCGCCATAGCGGTGCGCGACGACCGCCAATGCGCGATTTTGCTGGTATGGACGCCCGAGCACCCACGCATGTGCCTGCCGGAAGAGGTGAGCGGACTGGAGGAATCGATGGCGGTGGCCCGCGAGCGCTGGACTCGCGACGACCTGAGTGCGGCGAGTTCACGACTGCGCTGGTTCGGGATCTTGCTTGCAGGTTTTACCACGCATGCATTTTTCAACGGGATGGATGTTTTTGCCAAGGCAGCGGCCCATTCCAGACAAGTGCTGGAAATGCGCCAACGGATTGTGCTGGCTGGCCGCGCGATGTTCAGCTCAACAACCATCGGATTGGCGATGCTGATGTTTATCATGTTCGGTTTCATTCCTTGGTATCAAGCCCGCAAACGACGCGCCGATCTGGGGACATGGAACGCGGTCGGCACCGCCGCACGGATCCCTACCCTGCGCTTTGAAACTTGGCTGGAACTCCAACGCGCCCCGATAACAATGATTTTGCTGGGATTGATGACCCTCGTCGGCCTCACCCAATTGCTCCCCGGAGACTCAGTAGCGGCGGCCGGCTTAGTCAAAAATGACTATCTGAACGGCGAGTGGTGGCGTCTACTCACCGCACCGTTTTTGCACGGCAATATTGTGCATTTCCTCATGAACATGGCAGCCCTGGCCTACCTCGGCAAGCGCCTGGAGGTATTTGCCCGCTGGCCACACTTGGTCATGGTGTTTGTTTTCGCCGCTTGGGTCGGCGGCGATGCCTCGGCCATGTTTGTGAAAACCAACTCAGTAGGTGCTTCCGGTGGCCTGATGGGCTGGCTCGGATTTCTTATCGTCTTTGAAACCCTCCACGGACAACTCTCACCTCGCCCAGCCAAACGCCGTCTCCTCGCCGGAGTCCTGCTCACCACCATCATCGGCTTGCTCGGCTACCGCTTCATCGACAATGCCGCCCACCTCGGCGGCCTGCTCGCTGGCATGGCCTATGCCGCCATCGTGTTTCCCAAGAGCGCCTCGGCCAGACGGCCAGACGCCACTCTCACGGATCGGCTAGCCGGCAGCGCGGCACTGGCCGTCCTGATTGGCGCTGCCGGGCTGGCCATCTGGCACATCGCCGGGGCCCGAGTATCAGGCTAGACAAACAACACGCAATCGGTACCCCAACTCGGCAAAAGCATACCCGTTGAACCAATGGCCTTAGAGACGAGGGTGATTTGTCCGTGATATCAGCCGAAAACTCCGCCAGTGTCCGCTTGCCCGATTGAACGATAAGTATAAATTTAAGATATAGGCATAAATATCCCCCGCAAGTACTTGTACGTGAATACGTATTTTAATTTGCCAGTACGCCAAATTCTGCAATCGACCCCGCTGCCTAAGAAACCCAATTTTCACCATTGCCTATTCTCTGATCATGTGATAAATCCAGGGCGATATCGCCGTGCGGGAAGTTGGCTTTCACGACAAAAATCCAAAAATATGAGTCATGAGAGATTGTAGAACTTGTGGTCAATACCTGATATCAGCATCAGGGAGGCGATTTTGTTGCATAACTTGCAAGAAGGAGTATTACAAAACACGCCCTATCCGCAGAATTTGCTCATTCGCAATCCATTTGGCCGTTCTGACGGTTCGAAGTGTGAGGTCAATTTTCTCAAGAAGAAGAGCTAGTTAGTTAACAGGTGTCGTTCTGAGGGACTCGCCACCCACGGCCCACATGCCTGTGACACCCACTCAGCCTGGCTGCTGCGTCTCGCGGCAGGCCGTGACAGCGTGCCTCCGGCCACTGCGCCCACGCAAAAACAAATGCAGGTGCAAGGCATGTCTCGCCGCATGAACTCGTTCAGAACTCAGTGTCAACCTCAAAATTGCTACGAGGTCGAGCAAGTCGAGCAAGCTCAAATGTTACCATGCGAGGACTGACCCCATCAGCCGCGTTGATTATCAATGCCTGAAATGCGGGCTTTTCACAATTTTTCAGATGAGTGATGCGGCGACTTATTACTCACTCTATCCGCCCACCCGGCGGTTGCAGCTCGCATGGGAACATTTGTTTGAGATATTGCTGGGTCGCCCACAGCGGACACTTTGGGAATTCGATTTGCTCGCTCCGTTGTCGAAAGCGAGTTCGAACGCTGAGTTCTGTCGTTACTGGCACCGGCTGCGAGGCGCAGCGCACACGGCCTGAGGCCGGAGGCACGCAGTCACTTAGCCACATAGCCATGGGGTGCGGGCGTGGCATCCACAGCCTTCTGTGCTGAGGAAGCGTTAACAGACCCTGTTGAGAACGGGCTTGTTCAGTCCACCCATGTCGGGTTGCTGCTGGTGCTGAGGAAGCGGTAATAGACCTCGAGCATCAGAGTGCATAGACAGGTGCGATAGGTCTTGTCATTGACAAACCCCGGGGCAGCCGCACGCAGTTTTTGGCCTCCACCAGGAACTTTCCAGGATCCATCAGCGTCTTGGTTGTTGAGCAGTTGGTCACGGAACATCGCGTTGTACTGCTTCCAGTCATTGCCGCCGCGCTGCATCATTGCCTGCGATTCGTAATAGTGGCCATAAAGGTCGCAGTTGGCACCGTTGTAGTCTAACCGGGAGTTATCGGTCAGGTATTTGGCGGCGCGGCGGACCTCGGCGCTGCCGCCCTTGCCCCACATTTGGTTGCAGAGCATGCCGACACCGGTGAGGGAGAAATAATCTGCGACGCCGGAGGTTGGACCGGCGTAACCAAAGCCGCCGTTAACGTTCTGACAGGTGGCCAAGTATTTGAGGCCCTTGTTGACACCCGTGGTCATGCCTTTGAATTTGATGTCTGTGTGGCTGCAGGCTTTCAGGGCCTGGAGTTGCCAGCCGGCGACGGACACATCGGTGTGACCGCCGGTTTTGGCATAGGCATAAGCCCAGCCGCCATTGGCATGCTGGTGATCGAGAATATATTGGCCGGCCTTGGTGGTGACCTCATCCAGGTATGGGAAGGGCTGCTTGATTTCTTTGCAGAAGACCATAGCTTCCGCTAGGGCATAGGTGGCGATTGCATGTTCGTATGACCAGTGATTGGCGGTGAAATTGTCGGCAATCCGTCCGTCGTTCTTCATGCCGATTTCAACCAGGTAAGCGATCCCGTTCAGGCAGGATTCGCCGAACTCATCGGAGGCCGGGGTTTCGCAATGGCCGAAGTAGGCGAGCAGCGCCAGCCCGGTCATCGCCACCGAACTCTGGCCGCTCCAGGAACCATCCGGGTTCTGATTGGCCTTGAGCCAGCGCAGGCCCTTGATCACGGCATCTTCACAGGCCAGCGTGCCGCCATTGTCACTAATGCGGCTGAGACGGTCGCCCTTGGCACAACGCTTCTGCCAATCGATGGGCAGCGGACCAAAAAAGCGCGGGCCCTTGATTGAACCGGGGCCTGCACCGGGGCCTTTGCCCGGACCGAAACCAAGACCGTCACCCAGGCTGCCCATTCCGCTAGGATTGCCACCGCCGCCGGGAGAGACCAGCGGGGAAATTGGGCCAAGGCGATCACTTTGCTCGGGAAGGACGTAAGAGGCGAACGCATTGGCTGATACCACACGCCGGCCCTGGCTGTTCGGGATGAGGTTTCTCATGGCTCTCTCGTGGCGTGCGAGCTCCGCGCCGCGGGGACCGCCACCCCCTCCGCTCGGGATAACCGGTTCCATGATTGCCTCAGGCTGGTTGACGATTTGGAAAATCCAGAAGGCACCGATGGCAAGGACGAGCATGTGCAAAACAATGGCGATGCTGAGGGAGCGGCCGCCAAATCTGTCCCAGAGCGTCGATGGCGGGGACTGATGAGTCACGGGTTCGGTATCGATGGGCGTGTTCATGTTGGGTTGTTTGTTGGGTTGGGGTTGTTTCGGAATGGAATCAATCGGGGTCAACGGCTTGGAAAGTCACGTTGTGAATCTGGGTGCGGGTGAGGACGTCGAGGGTATCGATGACGCGTTCGTAACGGGCACCCTCTGCGGCGTAGATGCACACCATCAATTCGGCTTTGGCGGCGTGACTGTTGTCGCGGAGTTGGCTGAGATTGTTAGCCAACTCAGGCAGCGCCTTGCTGGTGGGCGAGTCAAGCGCCTCATCATTGAGGGACACCTGGCCGTCGTCGTCGATGCGGATGGCAATTTCGTCGGGCAGCGGGGTGGGCGAGCCACAGCCCATTTGCAGTTTGGTGATGAGGTTTTTTTCAATCTGGACGCTGCCGGCCAGCACCATGAAAAAGAGCATGATAACGAATACCACATCGACCATGGGTGCGATTTGGAAACCGAGGTTGACGGCGGCGGAGGCTCTGCGGGAGGAGTGTGTTTTCATAATTGGGCTTTCTTCATGTTGATGGATTCACAGGCTGAAGCTTAGGAGAAACCGCCAAATTGGCATTGCGATTCATTGGGTTATTGATTGGTATTAACCTAGCTGATTGGGCCGCTTTACCAAGAACAATTTAAAAAATTCTTCATTGGGTGACGAGATGCCTGTTGACGAGATGCCTTGAAACGCAAAAGGAGTTGCGAATGAGGCCGGTCTTGCGCTCGCAGCTGCCGTCCGCTAAGACGTGGCTTGTGGCAGCGAAAACCAAACTTCCCAGTTCCGGCAATTTCTTTGCGCTCATCGGCAGCGATGAGGGCCAGGTGCGTGAACAGGCGCTGCTCCTCTACAACCAACTCAGTGGCGGCAACGACGACGGTTTCACCCACGAGATCATCGATGGCATCGCCGACAACTCGGAGTCTGCCTTCACCCTTTGCGCCTCCACTGTTCAAGCCCTGCTCACCATCCCCATGTTTGGCGGCGACAAGGTGGTGTGGCTGCGCAACGCCAGTTTCCTCGCCGAC
>JBAXCM010000045.1:0-15663 GCA_037141475.1 Verrucomicrobiota bacterium
CTGAACCAACTAAATGATTCTCTCATTTAAGAATCGAGAGACTCAAGCTCTCTACGAGTCCGGCAAAAGCCGGATCTACGGTACCATCAGTCGAACGGCCATCCGAAAACTCATTCAACTCGACGAAGCCATCGAGCTCTCGGACTTGGCGGCACCGCCGTGCAACCGACTCGAAGCACTCAAAGGAAATCGCCGCGGCCAACAATCCATCTGCATCAACGATCAGTGGCGGGTTTGCTTCCGTTGGTCTGGGACAGGTGCCAACGTCGTTGAAATCTGTGATTACCATTGACATCAACCTATAACGCCATAGGATATTGCCATGAAGCCAATCACACCCGGCGAAATTCTCCTCGAGGAATACCTCAATCCACTTGGTCTGTCGCAGAACGCGCTGGCGCGCGGACTCGGTGTCTCTCCGCGGACGGTCAATGAGATTGTACTCGGTCGCCGGTCCATCACCGCCGAAATGTCAATCCGACTCGGGAAATTTTTCAGCCAATCGCCGCGCTTCTGGTTTGGCATCCAAGCGAATTGTGACTTTCGCAGATTGCGCTTGAAGGAGAAATCCCTGACCGAGCGAGTAATTCCCCTCGCCGCGGCCATTTGAAGCTTGTCGACCTCTGCGCTCTGTCATTCGCCTGCAATGCATTTGACGTTTCAGCAAGTCGTCGGCACTTCGGATGCATGATGCCTGGAGCGGCGTGCGCAGCATCCCGCTACACGTGACTGATACGAACACCTCACATCCGAAGATTGCATACGAACACCGAACATCCGAAGATTGTATACGAACACCTCACATCCGAAGATTGCATACGAACACCGAACATTGAACATCGAACGCCGAACGTCGAACATAAGAGGCGAAAGGAACAGACCGGAGGCGTTTTCTTTCTCTCTTTGATTTTCTTCGGTTCGACGTTCGACGTTCGACGTTCGATGTTCGATGTTCGATGTTCGCGTTTTTCTTCGTTCGGTGAGACGTTGGGCGTTCGATGTTCGCGTTTTTCTTCGTTCGGTGAGACGTTGGACGTTGGACGTTCGCATTTCTATCCTGTTCGGTGAGGCGTTGGAAGTTCGCGTTTTTCCTCTTCGGTTCGGCGGGCAAGCCCGCCCCCTCCGAGGCGGGGGCAAGCCCCCGCACTCGTTGCCTAGACCTCCTTTCTTTATGCTCGATCTGGCTAAATTCAACAATGCGTCATTCTCGCGCGGGGCGCCCCGGTGGAAAGAAGCTCTATGGTGGGTGGCGCGGAGTTTGTTCTTTGCGCCGTGGCTGCCGCTGCCCTCGGCGGTGAAAGTGGCGGCGCTGCGCCTGTTCGGCGCGAAGGTGGGCCGCGGGGTGGTAATCCGCTCGCGGGTGAACATCACGTTTCCATGGAAACTGGAAATTGGCGACCACGTCTGGCTCGGCGACGAAGTGCTGATTTTGTCGCTGGACCGGGTGGTGATCGGCTCCAACGTCTGCATCTCGCAGCGGGCGTTTCTGTGCACCGGGTCGCATGATTTCAAGAAAGAGACATTTGATTTGATCACGCGGCCGATAGAAATTGGCGACGGTTGCTGGATTGCGGCGCAGGCATTTGTCGGCCCCGGGGCAGTCCTTGCACCGGGGACGAGGGTTACGAGAAAAAGCTGAAATTTTTCAACCACGAATGCCACGAATGCCACGAATAAAGAGGAGTCTCTTGGTGACCTACGATTCCATTCGTGATTATTCGTGCAATTCGTGGTTATGAAATCTGACTAACGCACTGAAGGGTATTCTACACCATTTGGTATCTTAACACGACTTTGCGGTCTTTGGCCGCTTCGCGTTAATTCTGCAAGTTACTGAGGTGATTGCAGCTTTTTCTTCGTCCCCTTCCCTTGCGTTCTCCGCAACTCCGCGTTTCACCCATTTTCCTCCAGCTTTTCAGCTTTTTCTTCCCCATGCTCCCTATCACACTAGCCGCACTTTGGCTGCACTTTTTCTGGTGCTTGGTCCCGTCATGGCGTTTTGGCCAGTACTATGAATACGGGTTTCTGGTGCCGCTGTTAGCCCTGGGCTTTGCCTGGCGGCGGGCTGGCATGGTTGGCGCCATGAATCCGACTGCCCCGTGGCAACCAGGCAAACTGGCCGACGGCTTGCTCCTGGCGCTGGCCGGGATCGGATTGCTGGCACTCATTCCGCTGCGGGTCATTGAAACCGGCGATCCGGGGTGGCGTCCACCGGTGGTGCTGCACGGCGTGCTGGTGACGGCCGCGACGCACCTGGTGCTGGCACGTTGGCGCGGCTGGAAGGTATCGGCATTTTTCCTGCCGGTGTGTGTGTTCGCATGGTCGGCGGTTCCCTATCTCTTTCAAATTGAGCAGGCCCTGGTCCACCACCTAACCGACATGGTGGTGGGACTCGCCCATGAGGTATTTCTGATGAATGGCCAACCGGTTGAGCAGATCGGCGCTCGACTGGCGATGGGAGCCCGGGCGGTGGATGTGACCGACGGTTGCAGCGGGATCCGCTCGATCCAAAGCCTGGTGATGGCGGCGTTGTTTTTTGGTGAATTGCTGTGGTTGCGCTGGCCGGCGCGACTGGTGCTGGTCGGCAGCGCCTTAATCGCGGCGGTGGGCTGCAACACCGGCCGCGCCTGGTATTTGGCCAGCGTCCAATTCAGCCGCGGCGAGGAGGCGGCCCACGCAGCCCACGATCCGGCCGGCCACTTGGCGTTTGCCATCGCCGCGCTGCTACTCTATCTAGCCGCCCTCCTGCTGATGCCCCGAGCAAGCGGCCGGGTCGTGAGAAGAAAAAGCTGAGAAGAAAAAGCTGAAAACTGAAACGCTGAAAACTGAAAGAGCTTCGCGCCTCTTCCTCTTCTCTTATTTCAGTTTTCAGCTTTTCAGCTTTTCGGCTTTTCAGTTTTTCAGCTTTTCGGCTCTTCGGCTCTTCGGCTCTTCGGCGTTTCAGCTTTTCAGCTTTTTCTTGCAGTTTTCGGCTTTTTCTTCAAAATGCATCTTGTATTTCTGAATCAATACTATCCGCCGGATGCGGCACCGACCGGTGTCATGCTGGAAGGTCTGGTGGAAGGCTTGCTGCGCGACGGTCATCAAGTGAGCGTGCTGTGCGCTGCCGGGGGGTATGCGGGGAAGACACAAGGCGACACGACGCAAGACGCAAGACAGGAAGATGACTCGAACGTCGAACTTTCAACATCGAACGTCGAACGTCGAACGCAAGGAGATTGCGGATGCGGGCAAAAGCACGCGATGCAAGCTCCCCCGCCAATTCAACTGACCTCATCGAGAGCCACAGACAATTCATCGTCTTCTCTAGCGTCTTGTGTCTTGCCGTCTTGCGTCTCGTCATCAATCGACCGCCGAGAACAGAACAATCATTCGCGGTTGTGCATCATCCGCATCGGCGCGAGCAAATTCGGACGGAACACGTTTGCAGGCAAATTGCTGGATTACACCTCGTATTACCTCGGAGCAACTTGGAAATTGCTGACGCTCCCAGTGCCGCTGGACCGAGTCGTGGCACTGACGACTCCGCCATATCTTTCGGTGATAGCGAGACTGGTCTCAAAATTGCGTGGGGCTGACCACGCACACTGGGTGATGGACTTGTATCCGGACGTGTTGGCGGCGCATGGAATGCTGGATGAGAGAGGGCTATTGTATCGGCTGCTTGCGGGTCTGGCACGCTGGGGTATGGGTGGTAAGCGCTGTGCCGCAGTGCTGACGTTGGGGCCGGACATGGCTGAGCGAGTGAGCGGATTGTTGGGAGGTGGGGGTTCTCGATTATTGGACGAGACACGAGACGAGAAGGCACACGACGCGAAATTTGATAGAGACTTGAACATCGAACATCCAGCCTCTCAAATTGAACGCGCAACGAATGAGGTGCGAAGGGGAGTGCCAGAGACCTGTGCGAAAGCGTCGCCGAAAACCCGCCGCCAAAAACAGGCATCCGTCTCCTGGGTGCCGTTGTGGGGGGCGGAGGCATTGGGGAGCAACGGTCAAGCTGGCCAGGATATGATCTGCAGCGCTGCAGGTAATGATGGCCGATTACCCGCAGGAAATAGCGGTTCAACCTTAGGTAAGGGGGCGGCATCATCGGCCGATTTCGGCGATTCACGCTCGTCCATCCAGAAGCCATCAATCTCAGCCGGCGCGCTGGCGTTGCGCCGGGCTCGCGGCTGGGGTGACGAGGATCTGGTCGTGATGTATTCAGGTAACATGGGTTTGGGGCACCGGTTTGGAGAGGTTTTGGCTGCAGCGAAGGATTGGAGATCGTGGATGGCGGATCGTGGATCTGGGATCAATGAAGCCCCCAAGTCCAGAGCGACGACTGCTTCTGTGATTCAGGATTCAAGCACTACGCCCCAAGACCCTCCAGCCTCGATTTTTCCACCAGGAAGGCGGTTGCGCTTTGTGTTCTATGGTGGGGGAAAACGCCGGGGTGAGGTGGAGGAATTTGTTCTCAGCAATCCCGGGAGTGCGATCGAGTTATACGACTATGCCTCCGCAGGCGAATTGGCCGCACACTTGCAAAGCGCAGACGTCCATCTCGCCTCGCTGGACCCAATGTGGACCGGCATGATGGTGCCGAGCAAAGTGCAGGGGATTTTCGCCGCTGCCCGCCCGGTGATCTTTATCGGCAGCGGTGAATCGAGCATCGGCAAGTGGGTGCTCGAAAGCGGCGGTGGTTGGGTGGTGGCAGCTGACCATGTCGTTGACCTGCAAGCCGCACTCACCGCCGCCTGTGATCCATCGGCACTCGCCTGCCGGGGGACGGCTGCCAAGGTCTTTGCGGAACTTCATTTTGACCGGCAAACCAATATCGCCCGGATCATATCCGTCCTAGCGGGCTCTGGCGTGGCTGCGGCCTCCCAGCCGCAGGCTGCGGACGCAGCGTCTCGCGGCGTCTAGTCTGGGCCAAGGAATCGCGCATCTCATCGGCAGCAACGCTCACAGAGCACCTCAGACGACCGAAAGCCACTCTTTCCTGCTTCAAACTTCCCCATTTCTCCTCCGTCTAATGGGCGATATTTGATGAATTTTTGACCCTTATTGGATTTATGAAATGCTCACCTCATGCTTCGAGTATAAATACTTATTCCTAGTTCAGTCTTTTTATCAATAAGTAGCACGGTACAATGTTTCAATTATCGCTTGCAATTTTTGGATATTTGCGCCCAATTATGGCGCGTACGAGCTTTAGCCCACTTCTTTGAATCCTTGAAATGTCCCCTAGTTTAATAATCGCTGTTTTGCCGGCGTTTCTGGTGTCGCTCGGCCTGAACCGGTTGATGATTTACTTTGCCCCGCGCCTCGGGTTGATGGATGAGCCTGGGGAGCGGCGCATCCACCGGTCTGTGGTTCCGCGCGCCGGTGGCATTGCCATCTGGGTTAGTTTTTTGTCCCTTTTAGGGGCGGGGCTGATGAGCGGGTGGCTCAAAGTAGGTGGTTCGCTTTCGTGGTCATGGTTTCGCTCCTTTGCTGCGAGTTCGGCGGTGTTGATGATCGCCGGATTTTTTGATGATCGCAAGGGGTTGTCACCTTGGGTTAAGCTTGGGGCTCACTTTCTCGCACCTTTGATCTTTTTCCTGATGCATCCCATGCATGTGGGGCTTTTCCCCCCTAACTGGTCTCTTGCGTACAACGGTCTGGCATTTGTGATTTGGTGTGTCATCCTAATCAATGCCTTCAACCTCATCGACGGCTTGGATGGTTTGTGTGGTGGCTTGGCGACGGTTTCGATCGTAGGCATGGCGGGGTTGGCGATCGCTAACAAGCAGAATGAGGCTGCACTGATGTTGCTTATTATGGGCGGCTCCATTCTGGGATTTTTGAGTTATAATATCAGTCCAGCGCGCATTTTCCTAGGCGATGCGGGGTCGATGCTGATCGGATTTTTTCTGGCCACGGGGGCCACAGAAGCTGTTGGCCGAAAGGCGGTTGTGGGCATGGTTTTGCTACCCATAGCGGTGGCAGGCGTTCCTCTGCTGGATGTGTTGCTGGCGATTTGGCGGCGTGGCATGCGGCGGCTCTTGATGGTGCTGCATGGGGAAACGATTGTAGGCGGGATCTTTTCAGCCGACAGTGAGCACTTGCACCACCGACTTCTGCATCAAACAGGTTCGCAACGCAAGGTCGCCATCACCATGCAATGCATCGCCATCGTTCTGACCATTTTGGCGTTTTTGCCCGTGCTGCTTGGGAGTCGTGTGTATGTGGGATCGGTGGTGGGATTTCTTCTGGTCGCTTTGGTAGGATTTCGTGACTTGGCGCGGGTGGAGCTGGAGAACACAGGAAGCGTCGTACACATGGCAATCAAGCGGCCGGGACGCCGCCGCTGGGTGGCTGCAGCCCTATTTTTCTATGACCTGCTGATGCTCGCGGGGGCATCGATTGCAGCAGTTCTTATCGAGACGAATTGGCTAACCTTGCATTTCACGTTAGAGCCAATGGTCCGCTTTGTGATGTTATTTGTTGTGCTTGGCGTCGTCGCTCTGTTTGCGATGAAGATTCACCAGCGACTCTGGGTGCGGGCGACGATACGCGATATGATGTCGTTGCATTTTTGGCTGCTGGCGGCCTCGTTGGTGACTTTCACTCTCTACTCCCTGGCGTACAAGGACATGGAGTGGATTTCCCTCCGGCTGGCACTGATGAGTTACCTCTTTGCCTTTGGAGGAGTGGGTCTGCCACGAATTGCGCTTGACCTGATTCGGGACTTCGGGGTGGAGGCACGTCATAGCTGGTCACCGGGTGCTGGCAATGGTGGCTACGGTTCTGTGGTGGTGCTGGGGGCGGGGGATATGGGGACGTTGCTTCTCAATCACCTTAAATCCAGTGACCAAGGAGCCTTTCCAGGACTGAGAATGATCGGCTTTATTGATGATGAGAAGAGGCTCTATGGCCGCCGACTTAGGTCGTGGAAGGTGCTGGGTGGCCTTGATTTGATTCCCTCGCTGGTTACGAAACACGGCCTTAAGGGCATCATCGTAGCTATTGATGAACCCTCAGAGGATTTGCTCGAACGCCTAGGAGCTATCGCTGACGAGCACCTACTTCGAGTCTATCGTTGGCGGGTGGAACTGCAAATGACAATAGGGCAGGCTGATGCAAAGCAGGACTGCCGAGGACCTGATGTTGCTGTGAGGTCGGCAGGAGAGGACTGCGAGTTGCCGGTAGGCGGGCCTGAGGCGCATGCCACTGCGTTAGAGGCTGGGGCTTCCTAGCCGCAGGCCGTGATAGCTGCGTCTCGCGGCGTGACGACCATTCGAGTGCCCCGCTTCGCGGCGCGATGTCAGTGAGGTCTCGCCAAGGGGCCAGGCTCGCAAGCGCTCGGTCCGCGTTCAACACCTCCAGCCGATAGAATGAACACCGCGGGCGAACATCCAATATCGAACGCCCAACGTCGAAACGAGGCGAGAGATGGGCCAGAATGCCCCATCTTTTTCTCATGATTCTCTTTCGTTCGATGTTCGCATTTTTCTTCCGTATTGTAGCGACGTCGGCTCTTGTCCAAAGAATCCGGCATCTCATTCGCAGCGACGCTCACAGAGCGCCGCTACAAGGCAGCAGGCAACTGATAACCGACAACTCATCTCTCCCACTGAAACACCTCTTCGTCTGCAACTGACAACTCTTCCGTTCGATGTTCGATGTTCGCAATTTTTTCCGTTCCTTGTTTCGTTCGCTCATCCTGACATTTGATGACCGCTGGGCCAATCTGCCTCTCTACCTGCGTCTGGTCATCATGAGTGCGGCGTTGGCGGGGATGGCATTGCTCGTGACCAAGCCGGGATATCATCGGTTCCGGGCGTGGATGACGCAGCGCAATTTGGTGGCCGCCCGCAAAGCGATCGCCGAACTGCGGATGGATGACGCCCGCAATTTGTCGCTGTCGGTGCTGCATGCCGGCGACTCGAGGCTGGAGGCCTATCAGATTTTGGAGAAAGCGACTGCGGCGCTACGAAATCCGATGCATGGGGATATAGCGCGGGTCCTGATGGCGCATCCGCAGAGCACCGATGAAGACCGCATCAACGGGTTTCGGGGAGTCGCCAGCGAGGTGGCTCTAGGCTTGGTCGGGCAAACCTGGCGCAGTCTGCCGATCGAGCGCCAGCATGACCGGCGCTTTGCCCTGATATTTGCAGAGCGCCTGATTGCCGAGCGGCGGTTTGGCGAAGCGGCTTCGGTGCTGCTGGCGGTGCCGGAGGCTGAGCGCGGCAGCCCAGTGCAGCAGCGCTTGGTTCAGTTGCTCATCAGCAGTGGCAAACGCGAGGGCTATGATGAGGCCCAGCGGATGATTGCCGAGCAAATGCCCCGCGACGATTCGCCGACCAACATCGGCGGCTGGCTCGCCTTGCTCGAAGCCATCCCGGTGCTGAGCTTGCAGCCGACATCCCTCGCCCCCCTGCGCAGCTTGCTGGAGCAGCCGGATGCTCCCGACAAGGGCCGCCGTTCGTTGATTCTTTCCCGCATCGACTATGCCGGCAATTTTTCCCGGGCAGGGGCCATTCTTGACGAAGCGATCGGGCGCTGGCAGGAGCAGGACCCGGTGGCACTCGCGGGATTTTTGGGTGACCTCGGGCTATATCAGCGCCTGCTGGATGCCATCCCGGTGCAGAGCGTCCAAAGCCATCCTGAGTTGCTTGGCCGGCTCCTCGAGGCCATGGAACACTGCGATGCCTGGCAAAGCGCCGCCGATCTTCTCGACGCTCAGGCAGGTCTCATCCCCAATTTTGAGGTGCTGGCCCACCACTCAATCGCCGCTGCGAAAGCCGACGATACCAGCACCCGAACGCAGGCGTGGAGCGCCGCCATGGCCGACGCAAAAGCCAGTGCTTCCCCCGGTGCCTATCTGAAAATCCAGCGACTCGCTCGTGACGCCGGGATGACCGCCGAGGCCGAGGAGGCGATGGTCGCTGCCATCGAACTGGGCCGCGGACCATTGCCCCTTTACGATGATCTCAAGCCGCTGATCAGTTCGCTGGCCCGGCAAGGCCGAGACGACACGCTGCTGGAAATCTGTGCCAGCTACCTGGTCTTCGAACCCGCCAATCCCGTTCTCTCCACCCAGTTTACCTATCTCGCCTCTCTGTTCAATGTGATCGACTCTAAAACCCTCCTCAGGGCCATGCGCTCCTTGGCCACCGCTTTCCCCAAGGACCTGATGATCCAATGCGTGCTGGCCACCGCGTTCCTCTGCGACGGCCAACCCGCCGAGGCGGCCGCGACCTTCGAGAGCCAGAAATTTGATTTTGCCACACTGACACCAGGTTTCCGGGCCGCGTACCTAACATCCCAGGTTCTCACCCAGCAAATCCCCATGAACGACCCACGCATCGCGGATTTCCCATGGAAATCCACCCAACCCTGCGAACGTAAAAAATTCAATCAGCTGCTCCACGACATCGAACCCCAGCACTTCGACCCTGCCGGTCACTAACGCCGTTCTCCAGGCCACAGACCGTCTTTCTTCACCACGCACAGCAACCGAATCAAGCGGGCCACACGGCCCGCTTTTTTTGTGCTCGGGCACCAAGAAAAATTCACTCTTCTGACCTGACATACTCCTTGACAGCCCTCCAGCCGCTTGTTTCCCTCTGGCCGCCTGTTGCCTGATCGGCACCGTTGAATCCGGTGTCTTTTCGGTACCAAGCCAGTGATCGGGCAGTTCTCCAACATCTTCCGAAACCACTGAAAATCAATCACTTACGCCGCTGTAGCTCAGGGGTAGAGCAGCTCATTCGTAATGAGCAGGTCGTCGGTTCGAATCCGACCAGCGGCTCCATAAGACCTTGTGTTTCAAGGGTTTTCGCGTAGGATTCCCCGCGCTCCTCCCCCCCACCCATGACCCCTGTCAAACAAGCGCTATTTCAATCACATCAGCGCTCGCAGAGCGCCGTTACAATCGATCTCAGTCTTCTTAGGTTCGTCCGTCTGCTCGCGTTCGTGGCTTCGTTGAGCTTTGCTGCCCACGCCGCCGCCCAAGCGTATGTGCCGGTCCATGAGAAACCACCGGCTTTGGCACGTGAGTTCCGCGGGGCATGGCTTGCCAGCATCTACAATTTGGATTGGCCCAGCGCGAAGGGCCTGAGTGCTGCGAGCCAGCAAACGGAATTGCGGGCCATTCTCGACAAACTGGTGGCGCTCAAAATGAACGCGCTCATTTTCCAAGTGCGCCCTCATGGCGACGCGCTCTACGCCTCTGCCCTCGAACCGTGGAGTCCGTGGCTCACTGGTATCATGGGCCGCTCGCCCGGCTACGATCCGCTTGCCTACTGCATTCGCGAGGCGCATGCTCGGGGCATCGAGGTTCATGCTTGGTTCAATCCGTTCCGCGCGTTGCCTAGCAACACGCTTGCTGCCTCCGCCGACCACGTCACCCGTGCCGCGCCCCAGCTCACGAAGCGCTATGGCACGATGACTTGGTGCGATCCCTCCCTAGCAGAGACCCGGGGTCGGGCGCTGCGGGCCATCCTTGACGTGGTGCGCCGCTATGACGTTGATGGAGTTCATTTGGATGACTACTTCTATCCGTATCCGACGGGCCATCTGGAGTTTGCCGACGGTAGGAGCCCGGCCCAGCGACGAGCCTGCATCGATGGCTTTGTCAGCAGCCTCTACACGGCGGTGAAACAGCAAAAGCCATGGGTCCGAGTCGGCATCAGTCCCTTTGGCATCTGGCGGCCGGGGGTCCCTGCAGGCACCGAAGCGAGCCTCGACGCCTATGAGCAGCTTGCCTGTGATTCACGCAAGTGGTTGAAAAACGGTTGGGTTGACTACCTCGCCCCGCAACTTTACTGGCGGATCTCCCCCCAAAAGCAAAGTTTTCCGGCCCTGCTAACCTGGTGGCGGCAGCAGGGGACTCGTCCGGTTTGGCCGGGCATTGCCACCGAGCGAATCAGTTCCACCGATGATCCGGGCCGCCCGGCTTCTGAGATTATCCGCCAGATCGAGCTCACCCGAAAAATCGGCAATAACTCAAACGGCCACCTTCACTGGAGCGTCAAGAGCCTGCTTCGAAACCGCGGCGGCATCGCCACCCTCTTGGCACGCACCTACACTCAGCCCTGCGCCATCCCAGCCATGCCATGGCTCAGCACACAAGCCCCCGCAGCGCCCGGTGTGTCCGCAACCTTGCGTGGCTCTAACACAATCATCCACTGGGTCGCCGATGGCTCGGCCGCAAAAATCGCCGTTCAGGCCCGCATCGGGTCCACTTGGCGGACCGTGAAAATCGTCCCGGCCTCGGCGGCCGGGCTGACGCTGGCGCGGGCTGAGGCGATCGCAGTGAGTGCCTTGGATCGCTTTGGCAATGCGAGTCCGCCCAAGACGCTTGGTCTCAAATAATCGCCATGTGATGCAGAGAGCGCACTCAAGGAGAGGTGGCGTCTCGCCACCGTGACCCATGCGCAGAGCCAGGGCAATCGTCTAGCAGTGTTCTTTTGAACATATCATGGGCATGATGCAGAGAAGATTTGGGCAGGATGCCCAAACTCCTTGAAGGGGACTCAATTCTTGCGCGCTCCTCAGAACCGGAACGAAGACATCAGGTTCAGACCGTTGAATGTTCCGGCATCAGAGCGGAACTCGGCGCGATAGCCCAGCGACATGCTGGCAGAGGAACTCAGTTGGTAGATGGCAGACACTCCGCAAAACGCAGAATTATTAGATAGGGCGTCGGAGCTGGTCTGGAACGGGCGGCTGCCCTTGGCAAAGCTGGCGGTTAGGATATGGGGATCGTCGCCGATGCCGCCACTGATGCCGAGTTGGGCTGATAAGGAGAGCTTGTTCGTCACAACGACTTCGCCGCGCAGGCTCAGTTCGGCGAGCACCGACGTGTAGTGATCGGTGCCGACGACGAGGGCGATGGGCGAGCCGGCGGCGAGGTAATTATTTTCGCGGAAGGAGTCCATGGATCCGGAGGCGGCGTGAAGACAGAAGGCGGGGACGAGGCGGAAGCGTTCGTTGGAATAGACGACGCTATCGATGCCGACGGACAGGTCCAAGGCGTCGGTGGTGACGCCGGAGAAGCCCACTGCGACAGGGAACCAACCGCCGCTGGCGGCAGCCACACTGTTGCGGGTGCCATCAAATGCATAACTCCCATAGGAAATTCCAACGCTCAGACGGGTGGCCGTCGCCTCTTCCAGCATCGCCTCGCCAAGCACTCCGAGCGACCAACCGGTGCTAACGCCATGAATCAGCGCGCCGTCGATGGTGCCGGTATCCCCGGCGAGATAGGCGGCGAGTTGGAGGCGCGGCGTTGGCTTGGCACGCAGGCCGACGAGAATGCCACCGCCGCCGAGTTCATAATCTGCCTGATTTTGCGAGCCGGAGGATTGGATGTGGAATGAGTCGGCAGCAACAAACATTTCCCACGGCAATTTTGCGGGACTGGCGTCCTTTCCAGCTGACTGATCGGGTGCCACAGCTGGCGCTGCGAAGGCGCTGCGCTGGTGGCTGCGGGTGGCTTGGAGCGCGTAGTCGGAGAGCCCGACATATACTTCCGGCGAGAGGTGGTTGAGTAAACTGGCATTGAGGCCGCCGGCTGCGGTGCTAGACGTCAGTGCCCACAGCAGGTCCGGATTGTTGCCATTAGCGATGCCGCTGGTGATGCCATATCCCGGGGTGCCGCCGGGTACCACGCTGACGTTGGTGATACCCGGATCAATGACGTCGTCATAGAGCGCCACCCATGCGGCGGATTGATTGGTGGTGGCACCGAACAAGCTATTGCCGATGCTTGGAATCGCGATTCGCATGATGTTGCCACTGGCCGGATTGAACCACACCGCTCCATCCAAATTTTCAGTTAGCGTGGTGAAGTTTCCGGAGTACGCTGCGGCATCCACCACATGGATTGACACAAACGGGGTGACGGCCGGGCCGACTTGGTTGAGGTCGAGGGTGCCGGCGAAATTTGCGCTGCCGGTGGTGCCTAGCAGGTCGTGGCTGGCGGCGGCGATGTCGAGTTTGAGCACAGCGCCTGCGGAGTTGGTGAAATTGCCGCTGGTGATTTGCAGCGCAGCGATGCCGCCGGTGCCACCGGGAGCAAGCGTCGCCGTGTTGGTTAGACTTCCCTGCCAGACCGCGGTGCCGCTGCCCGAAGTGGTCAGCAAGCTATAACTCTGAGTGCCAGCTGCCACCAATCTGGCTCCCCCCGCAATGTCCAAATGGGTGGTGCCGGTGCCAAGCGTGCCCGCGTTTGTCACCACGCCACTGACGACGTTGAGCGTGTTGCCCAGCAGGCCACCCGTCACTGTGCCGCCGGCAAGAGAGGCGGTGCCGGTGACGGTTAGGGCTGCACTGCCGGCCAGCGTGGCACCGGGGTTCTGAGTGTATGAACTAACGGTTTCCGCCGAGTTGATCGTTAGAATGCCGGTATTGGTCAGCGCTGCTGCCGCCGCCAGGCCACCGTTAGAATCCACCAACGCCGCGCCTGAAGCGATGGTGACCGGGGTGTTGGTGGCAGTGCCGGCCAGCGTGAGTGTGCCGCCGGAAACCGTCAGCAAGCCGCCGCCGAGAGAAGCGCCGGAGGCAACCACCACGTTGCCGCTGCTATCGGTGTTGCCCAGCAGGCTTCCCGTCACCGTGCCACCGGCGAGAGAGGCGGTGCCGGTGACGGTTAGGGCCGCACTACCGGCCAGCGTGGCACCGGGATTCTGAGTGTATGAGCTAACGGTTTCCGCCGAGTTTATCGTTAGAATGCCGGTATTGGTCAGCGCTGCTACCGCCGCGAGGCCACCGTTAGAATCCACCAACGCCGCGCCTGAGGCGATGGTGACCGGGGTGTTGGTGGCAGTGCCGGCCAGCGTGAGTGTGCCGCCGGAAACCGTCAGCAAGCCGCCGCCGAGAGAAGCGCCGGAGGCAACCACCACGTTGCCGCTGCTATCGGTGTTGCCAAGCAGACTTCCCGTCACTGTGCCGCCGGTGAGAGAGGCGGTGCCGGTGACGGTTAGGGCTGCACTGCCGGCCAGCGTGGCACCGGGGTTCTGAGTGTATGAGCTAACGGTTTCCGTCGAGTTGATCGTTAGAATGCCGGTATTGGTCAGCGCCGCTGCCGCCCCGAGACCGCCGTTAGAATCCACCAACGCCGCGCCTGAGGCGATATCCAGCGAGGTGCTGGCGAGGCTGCCGCTGAGGGTGAGGGTACCGCTGGCCACAGAGGTGGAACCGGTGTAGGTATCGGCGTTTGAGAGCAGCAGGTTACCATTGCCGGTTTTGAGCAGGCCGTGGCTACCGTCGAGGACTGAATCGATCGAGAGGGCACCGGTTTGAACGTGGATGAAGGGTCGGTTAGCGGCTGAGTCCGGCACTAAGGTGATCGTTTGGGCATCGATGGCGTAATTCGCGGCTTGCTGATCGATACCGGCCACTTGCACTGGCGTGAACACGGTGATAGTGCCGCCGATAGCATCTTGAAATACCGCCACCTCATTGCCGGTGTCAGGCCACACCGTGTTGCCAGAGGCGGCACCGGCGACTGGGTTCCAATTTTTATCGCCGGGGCTGGTGCCCCAAATTCCTGATCCACCGCTGCCGCCGGGGTTCCAGTACTCAGTGGTGGCGGCCCCTGTGATGCCGGGAACAGCGACGGTGGATATGCTGGCAGTGATGACCAACAGTGACAGCAGACGGTGACCGGATCGAGCTTTCATGGGACAGTAAACGGAATTCTAACTCCGCCAGTTAGGCACGGATGGCTCATGCATAATCCTTTCATCTCTCAGTGGTCAATTCCAATCTCACGCACCTGACGGAATTGTTCCGGATGATCGATGAAGACGGACGATTGGTGTTTCGAAAGGGCCTCGTCGCGCATATCCTGCGATTCATTCGGCCTATCCTGCTATGACAGATGTGATTGGCCTGGTTGGAGGGAATTTTATTGTTCGTGGTGGTTTGAGATGTGACTCTCGGATCGTGGTAGGAAACGATTCATTTCCTGCGCACTCCCCTTCCCTACCCAGACCGACCATGAACCTGATCCCCACGCGAGTAGCCTCATTGATTTGGAGCGGCCTAATTTTGTTAGTCGCACCCCTTCCGGCAGCAGTTGTCACGGCCAACTTCACTGCGGCCACCACGGTGCCGGTGACTGCCGCGAGTTACACTGCGACGGGCAACACGGTGGATCTGAGTCTGAACTTTGCGCCTCAGACAGGGACTAATCTTACGGTTGTGAACAACACAGGGTTGGGTCCGATTCAGGGGACGTTCGACAATTTGGCGCAAGGGCAAAAGGTGAATCTGGCATTCGGCGGTATGATCTATCCGTTTGTGGCTAACTATTTCGGAGGCACCGGCAATGATTTGGTGCTGGCATGGGGGAGCACGCGGTTGTTAGCTTGGGGAAACAACCTATACGGTAGTTTGGGAGACGGCAAGAAACTGGACACGAGCCCGGTACCGATAGCCGTCGAAGTATCTGATGCGCTGGGCGGAAATTCGCTGATTGGCATTTCGCCGGGCGAGTTCAATATGGGGATTGGGTCTGGGGGATCGCTGATTGCATGGGGCCGCAACGAATACGGGCAGCTTGGCAACGGAACCTTCACAGGTCAGAATTGCTCATCCGGTCCCAGTACCTACCCGTGCGAGCCTACCCCGGTTCAGGTGACGGCACTCGGAACAGGCGTTGTCGAGGTCGCAGCGGGCGAGTAC
>JBAXCM010000046.1:0-15567 GCA_037141475.1 Verrucomicrobiota bacterium
GAAAAATCCCTCATCGGCCACGGCCTCACCTCCTGCGCCACTTGCGACGGCGCGTTCTATCGCAACGTGCCGGTATGTGTGATCGGCGGCGGCGATAGCGCATGCGAAGAGGCCGGATTTCTAACGCGTTTCGCGAGCACCGTGTATTTGATTCACCGCCGCGACACGCTGCGAGCCTCTAAAATCATGGTCGAGCGCACGCTGGCCAATCCGAAAATTGTGCCGGTTTGGAACTCCACAGTCAGCGAATACCTAACCGATGAAAAGGGCGAGGTGCGGGCGGTCACCCTCACCAATCTGCTCGATGGAACGACCCGTGAGTTGGCGGTGAGTTGTGTGTTCGTGGCGATCGGTCATGTGCCTAACAGCGGATTTCTTGACGGTTTGGTGGACAAGGATGAGAACGGCTACATCCTACAAAACCCCGGACGCACCGCGACCAAGACCCCCGGATTGTTCGCCGCAGGAGATGTGGCAGACCACTTCTATCGGCAGGCTATCACAGCGGCTGGTCAGGGTTGTGCCGCAGCGCTTGAGGCCGAACGCTACCTCAGCGAGCACGCATCGTGAGACGCTTGGAAATTGCCGTCCTTATTGTGGGTTGCAGCCCCCATAAGCGCTAACTTACGGTGCCAAGAGGGAGGCTGCCATGGCGCGGGCTTGCTGTCCGCCCCCGCCGAGCATGCGGACGAGCTCACTGATGCGGGTTTCGCCGTGGACGCGGAACAGGCGCGAGCGGGTACGGCCGTTGGCAACTTCCTTTTCGACAACAAAATGATGATTGGCACTGGCCGCCACTTGCGGGAAATGGGTGATGGCAACCACTTGGTGACGCGTCCCCAAGGTGGCCATTTTGCGGCCGACCGCACGAGCCACTTCACCGCCGACGTTGGCATCAATTTCGTCAAATACCATCAATGGGGTTGCATCCTGCTCAGCCAGCGCGGATTTGACGGCGAGCATGACGCGGCTGATTTCGCCAGAAGAGGCGATTTGGCGCAGCGGCAGCAGGGGTTCGCCCGGGTTGGGGCCGAACTGGAAATCGATGGACTCGCAGCCTTGGGGGCCTGGTTCGGCTAGAGTTAGAAGCGGGGCTTCGAATGACGATTGGATGAAGCCTAGGTCTTTGAGTTGGTTGGAGATTTCCTTGGCGAGCTTGGGGGCTGCCTTGCGCCGGGCGTTGCTCAGCAACTTGCCGGCAGTGTCAAGCGCGGCACGGCAGGCGAGAAGTTCACTCTCCAAGGCGGCGAGTTTTTCGCCGCGGTTCTCGATGGTGTCAAGGCGTGAGGCGGCGCTTTCCCTGCGGGCCAGCACGTCGGTGAGTGAGGGGCCGTATTTGCGTTTGAGCGATTCGATCAAATTGACGCGTTGCTCCAGGGTGACAGCGGCGGCGGGGTCGATATCGAGTTCCTCGGCGTAATCGGCAAGGGTGGTTTCGAGGTCGGTGAGTTCGAGGCTGGCTGTCTCCAGGGAAGCGGTGCGTTCGCGGATTGAGGGGTCGAGTTTTTCGAGTTCGCGGACGTGGCGTTGAAGTTCGGCGAGGCGCTCGAGGATGCCGTCTTCTGAGGTGAGGGCGGCGGCGGCGGCGGCGGCAGTTTCGACGAGGCGAGAGGCGTTGGAGGCGCGGTGCCAGCGGTCTTCGAGGTCTTGTTCATCCTCGGGTTTGAGGTTTGCGGCATCGATTTCCTGGATTTGATAGCGGAGCAGTTCGAGTTCCTGTTCACTGGCGTTTTCGGCGAGGCTCACTTCCTCAAACTCTGCCGCTTTGCTGCGCCAGGCGCGGTGGCGCTGGCGGTAGCTCGCGTGGGCGGCCTCGGCCCCGGCATAGGCATCGAGCATTGAGAGTTGGCGCTCGGCGGAGAGCAGCGACTGATGTTCGTGGGGACCGTGAAGGTCCACGAGATGCTCGCCAAGGCGTTTGAGCAGGGCGAGGGTGACCGGAGAGTCGTTGACAAATTGGCGGGTGTTGGTCTGGCCGATGATGCGGCGAACGATGAGTTGGGTTTCATCGCAGGGAACGAGGCCTCCATCGGCGAGGATGGCGTTAATTTCGGCAGGGTCCTTGAGTTCGAAGACAGCCTCTACCGAGCAGGAGTCCTCGCCGGTTCTGATCAGGGATTTTTCGGCGCGCTCGCCCAATACGAGTTTGAGGGCACCGACGATGACGGATTTGCCGGCGCCGGTTTCGCCAGTGACGCCGATGAGGCCGGAGCCTAGTTCCCAAACGAGTTCGTCAACGAGGGCCAAATTGCGGATTTTGAGTAGCGTGAGCATGCGGGTGAGGAACAAGCTGATTATGCAGGGAGAGGCAAGGGAAGCAACTCTCTGTCAGCCGGAAATTTGAAATCCAGCAGGAACGGGTCCTGTTCCCGTGTAATCCAGCGAAGTTTGGAAATGATCTCCGGCATCACCTTTGCCTAATCCATTCGAATCATAGTGTGCCACATTCGAGTTGTTCCAGATAGATGAATTCCGGTGCTTGAACCCCCGCTTGTTTGCGGATCTCAACGAGACGCTCGGACTCGAAGAATGCCTTGGCATCGGCAATCGAAGTCCATGCGCTGAAGTGGACGATCTTGTTCGGCTGGGTTTCATATTTCAGAACCTGGTATGAGCGCTCGCCAGCTTCCTTCCGGATGTCGGCAGCACTGTCAAAAACCGCTTTCCATGCGGGGTAGTCGGTGACTTCGTGGATGATGAGGACGTGCTGCATGAATGTCGGGGTTCCTATGGGTTGGAATAATCTCTTCATCGAGGAGTGGCTGAGGCTGGAGCTTACTTGAAAAATATAGTAGTGACGGATAAGCGTCACCGTATAACCCGGATCGGCTGTGAGCGTGAACCGAGTGTCACTGGCCAAGGGCTCTAGGGTGGTGGAATCGCCGACGCGCAGGGTGATGTTTAAGGAGTCTCCGCAGCGGGGTCGGGAATTCATGGGGAAAGCGCCGCCGAGTGGGTTGAGGCATTTGGCGAAGTTTTTCAGGCCGTGGCCATCCGTCTCTGCGGCAGCGTCGAACGCAGCACCGTGCTGATCTTCTCCACTTGAAGTTCGGCACTAAGTCAAAGGCCATCCGCCTGGTGGACGGCGATCAAGAAATTTCCTGCAAAATGGATGGAATTGCCATCGGCCTCAAATCCTGCAACGTGAAGAAGGTGGCACAGAGGATGCTCGGGAACATGGGTGTGGTGGGTGGATTTGGCTGATCCGCATGGATGCAAACTGATAGTACTTGGTTGTTAGCATGGAATTTCCGACGCTATCAACTGGCGTCATTCATCAATCCATGGGCACTCTGCCGCCAGAAGAATAAACTGCGTGGGGATCAGCGTGCAAGAAAAATCCGTCCCGTGGGGCAGCAGGAGGATTTGAAAACCGTCTTGCCAATTGCAACGCGGGCGGTAAATATCAGGGCGGCCGGGCGCTTCTGCCTGTCCATTACCTTCCAATTCCATGTCTGACGACTTCACTGAGTTCACCTCCCAATCCTGGGGAGGCCGCATCCTCAATTCTCTCAAAGGTATCCTTTTTGGGATCATTCTTATTCCCATCTCCATCATCCTGCTGTTTTGGAACGAGAACCGCGCCGTGACCACTGCCAAAGGTCTCAAGGAAGGCGCTGCGGCCGTCGTTTCCATCGAGGCCACATCGGTGGTTGCTGCAAATAACAAAAAGCTGGTTCATTTGAGCGATCAGGTAACGAGCGGCGACGAGGTCCTCAAAGACCCGCTTTTCGGGGTGTCAGCCAAGGGGATCCGGCTCACTCGGATCGTTGAGATGTATCAATGGCAGGAGGAGAAATCCTCGGAGACGCGCAAAAAGCTTGGCGGCGGCACGGAGACCGCGACGACTTATAGCTACAAGCAAGTGTGGTCGGACAAACTCATTAGCTCCGGCAATTTTAATCCCGAGCATCGATTGGATCATCAAAACCCGACGGCGAGGCTCGCCGATCCGCTCACCCTTGTCGGGGGCAACGTGAGATTGGGTGCATTCAAACTGCCGGCTGGAGTGATCACAAAGATGCAAGGAGACGCGGTGTTGGCCGCAACGGACGAGGATCTGGCCAAGGTTGCGCCCGACCTCCGCTCCAAACTCACACTCGCTGCCGGCACGTTCTACGCCGGTGCGGATCCCGCCAACCCGGCACTCGGCGACCAACGGGTGAGCTTCAAAGTGCTGGCCCCGGCGGTTTGGAGCGTCATCGCCAGCCAGATCGGCGATACTCTGGAGCCTTTTCAACCGAAAGACGGCCCGGCCATTGAGCGCGTTGAGCCCGGCACAGTGAGCGCTGAAGTCATGTTCAAGCATGCGGCCAGTGAGAATTCCATGCTCACTTGGGGCTTGCGCCTTGGGGGCTTCGTATTGATGGCCCTTGGCCTCGGCCTCATCGTTAGCCCATTGAGTGTCTTCGCCGATGTGATTCCTTTCCTAGGTGACGTCGTCGGTGCCGGCGTCGGCTTTGCGGCTATCCTGTTGGCTTTTGTCGGCTCGATCACCGTCATCGCCGTCGCTTGGTTTGCCGTGCGCCCTCTGCTCACCATCGCTCTCGCGCTGGTGGCCGCCGCAGCTCTGATCATGGCATGGCGCCGGGGGCACGCCCGCTCGCTCCAAGCCAAGAACGCCCGCTGATCTCCCAAACTGCCCAGCCTGGATTTTTTTCACCACACTGCCATGCCCAACTCCCTGCGTGCCTCGATTCGAGATGTTATAGATTTCCCCAAACCGGGAATCGTTTTCAAGGATATTACTCCGCTGTTAGCTGACGGCGCATTGTTTCGCAAGGCCATCAGCCTCCTTTGTGATACTTGCGCTGGCACACGCATCGACAAAGTGGTGGGCATCGATGCCCGCGGCTTCATCTTTGCCAGCGCCGTGGCCGATCGCTTGGGCGTCGGGTTTGTGCCGGTTCGTAAAAAGGGCAAACTGCCGTGGAAAACCCACCAAGCCGCCTATGCATTGGAGTACGGCGAGGCAACCGTCGAGATTCATGAGGACGCGGTCAAGCCCGGGGAAACCGTCCTGCTCGTGGACGACCTGCTCGCCACCGGCGGCACCGCTGCGGCCGCCGCCCAGTTGCTCGACGGACTGGGTGCCAAACTGCTCGGAGTGTCCGTCCTCATCGAATTGTCATTCTTGGACGGTCGCTCAAAACTTAGCCCCTATCCGGTCCACTCAATCCTCACATACTAACAATTATTATGTCCTGGCAAACATACAACCAGCAACTTCTGCGCTATCCGCAACTCGGGTTTTCTCTCGATCTATCGCTCATGGGGATGGAGGACGCTCCGCCATCCGAACTGGTGCCGCGCATTGCCAAAGCCTTTGCGGATATGGAGGACCTGGAAGCGGGATCCATCGCCAATCCTGACGAGGGGCGCATGGTGGGGCATTACTGGTTGCGCAATGGTTCACTGGCACCTACCCCCAAGCTCCAAGCCGCCATCAGCGAACCGCTGGCGGCGCTCAAGGAGTTTGCGGCGGCGGTCCGATCCGGCGAGGTGCTCGCTCCCTCGGGCGAAGCATTCGCGCAAGTGCTGCTCATCGGTATTGGTGGGTCTGCGTTAGGACCTCAATTGCTAACTGAAGCGTTGGGCCAACAGGCGCGGCTGCCGTTGCACTTTTTTGATAACACGGATCCGGCGGGCATCGATGCGGTGCTGGCCCGTTTGGCTAAAACCGGACTGGACAAGACCCTCGTGCTGGTTATCTCAAAATCCGGCGGCACTCCGGAAACCCGCAACGGCATGCTGGAGGCTCAAGCGGCCTACACCGCAGCCGGGCTGGATTTCGGGCGCCACGCGGTGGCGATCACCGGTTCGGGATCTCAGCTGGAGCGCTATGCCATTGCTCAAAACTTCATCGCCCGCTTTCCAATGGAAGACTGGGTCGGCGGACGCACCTCGGTCCTCTCCACCGTGGGACTGGTTCCAGCCGCGTTGTTAGGTATCGATATCGACGCCCTGCTGGCCGGTGCCGCTGCGATGGATATACAAACCCGCAAGCCGGAGGTGGCCGGCAATGCCGCGATGCGCCTGGCGTTGGCGTGGCACCATGCTGGAGCCGGGCACGGGGCCAAAGACATGGTGGTGTTGCCCTACAAGGACGCGCTGGTGCTGCTTTCAAAATACCTCCAGCAACTTGTGATGGAGTCACTCGGCAAAGAGCGCGATCTGGATGGCAATGTCGTCAACCAGGGCATCGCCGTCTATGGCAACAAGGGCTCCACTGACCAACATGCCTACGTCCAACAACTGCGTGACGGCGTGAATAACTTTTTCGTCACCTTCATCGAGGTGCGCCAAGGGCGGGCGGGTGCGAGTATCGAGGTGGAGCCGGGTTTCACCAGTGGCGATTACCTGCAGGGGTTTTTCCGGGGCACCCGCAAGGCACTTCACGAAAGCGGCCGCCAGTCACTCACCCTATCCATTCCCCAGGTCACTCCGTTTCATCTGGGACTGCTCATCGCCTTGTTTGAGCGGGCGGTGTCGTTCTATGCCTCGCTGGTCAACATCAATGCCTATCACCAGCCGGGCGTCGAAGCCGGCAAGAAGGCCGCAGGCATCTTCCTAACCCTGCTTGGCAAGGTGCGCGGCGAACTCCGCGCCACGCCACAAGCGGCCGGGGCCATCGCCGCCACGCTCGCTGCTGATCCCGAAGACGTCTATCATTGCCTCAGCCATCTGGCCGCCAACGGAGTTGCCCTAACTGAAATTGGGGCGACTGCGGCGGAAGACACATTTTGGTTAGCCGGGTTGGCGTAGGATGGGGACGCCCAGCTGTAGCTCAAGCCCGGTGCCATGACATATAGCGAAGCGATCCGCTGGTTGTTCTCCACACAGATGTTCGGCATCAAGCTCGGGCTTGAGGGACCGCGGCGTTTGCTCAAGGAATTCCTGGCCTATCCAAAACACGGGGTCCGGGTCATCCACGTCGCAGGCACCAATGGCAAGGGCAGCACCTGTGCGATGATCGATGCGATGGCCCGGGCTTGCGGCATGCGCTGCGGCCTGTTCACTTCACCGCATCTCATCGATTACCGCGAGCGTATCCAGGTATCCGGCCGGCAGATTCCGGAAGCGGAATGTGCAGCAGGGCTAACGAATTTGCGGGCCCTTTGCGAGCGATTCGACCCGCATCCCACGTTTTTTGAAATTTCGCTGGCGCTGGCATTGCACTGGTTTGGCCAAACGAATTGCGATCTAATCATTTTGGAGACCGGCATGGGCGGCCGCCTCGACGCCACCACCGCCGTGCCTGCCGATGTGTGCGTATTCGCCCCCATCGGCCTGGATCACACCGAATGGCTCGGCGACACACTCGGGCAAATTGCCGCGGAAAAGGCTGCCATTCTGGTGCCCGGCAAGCCCGCTGTTTCGGCCCCCCAGGCGGAGGATGTTAGGCAGGTCCTGGAGCAAGCCGCCAACGAGGCCCGCGCACCGCTGGAGTTCGTCGCAGAGCCGCTGCTAGGATATGGGATTGCCCTGCCCGGCGCGCATCAACCGTGGAATGCCGCGGTGGCCGTTGCCGCCCTGCACCGCGCCGGGATTGCATTGAAATATGATAGTATCCAATACGGCCTTAGCCATGTGCGATGGCCCGGGCGCTTCGAAGTGTTTCCTGCCACTGACGTCGCCGGGGCGAGTGATGTGGTCGTGTTAGATGGGGCGCATAACGTGCACGCAGCAGAAGTGTTAGCCGCCACTTGGCATGCGGAATTTTCCGGCCGGAAAGCCGCGATGGTTTTCAGTGCGGTGGCCTCCAAAGACATTGCCGGCATCCTCCGCCACCTCGCTCCGCTTGCTTCTGAGATATTCTTCTGCCCGGTCGCCAATCCTCGAGCCGCCTCCGGCGACCTGCTTGCCGCAGCCTTGCCTCCGCAGGCGCCGCCCCATCAGTCGTTTGGCGACTTCGCCGCCGCTTTCGCCGCTGCTCTGGCCACCAACACCCCGGTCCTCGTCGCAGGGTCCTTGTTCCTCGTCGGCGAAGCGCGAGCTATCCTAACTGGATCAGCGTTTCAGTCTTCGACCCAATGAATTTCGGGCGCAGGAGGGGAGAGTGGTTCAGTCGCCGAATGGGCTGATCCTTCATCCAAGATGCTATTCCAGTCTATTCCTTTTTGACTTTGTCGGAGAATTCCTCGAACGAAAGTTTTCCATCGCCGTTGACGTCCTTCCTGTGGAACGTGTCCTCAGCGTGCCCAGGGTCTTTGGCCCCGGCGCTGAATTCCTCTAGCGATAGAAATCCGTCATGGTTGGTGTCCAATTTGTCAAATTGCTCCTTCTCTGTAGGCAACCGTTTGACCCGTCGCCCAGGACCACGGGCGTGAAGCGGTAAGGCCAAGGCTAGACTCAGGGCAAGTAGTATGCTGAATTTCATGCATTGATGATGTTAGGTTTTGCGGTCGCAAGCTGGACCATATTCCCTAAGGGTAGCGTGTCAAATATTTCTGCTGATATTTCGTAAAGATGCCTGCGCGTGAACCCTGTCGAAGTATGGGTACCTGTGCCGGAGCCTCCACTTCCCAAATCTCTGGAGGGTGTGTAGCTGCCGGGCGAGACCGGGATGTGCAATGTTTGTACACCGAGGACTGGTGCTGGAATGCTTGCCATCCAGTCTGAGGTGTTGAGAGTTGGCTTGGCAACCTGCTGCCGCCTGCCATGACCCCATCTTCAGAGAATCCCCACCCCGCTTATCGATTGCCTGAAACATTGGTCCTAAACCCAGCGTCTCCAGTGTCCTGCATGCAACGATTCCGCTACCTCCTGCTCTTGCCACTCCTGCCATTCTTCTTAAGCCCTAGAATTCCGGCGGCAGAACCCGCCCCATTGCAGCCCGGTCCACGCTTGGATTATTCCAAATTCGCCTTTGAGCCGAAGGCTTGGACCAAGCGCGAACTCAGCCTGCAACTGACACCGTGGACCGGCAATCAGGTGATCTTCCTGAGCATCGATGACACGCTGGATCCAAGCCTGATGGGCCTTTGGGTATCGCGGCTCGATGCCGGTTGGCAATTGTATGCTGACCTAACAGGTCGAAAGCCCGAGCCGTTCAAGCAGATAGGTGGCAAGGTAACGATCGCGGCGGTACCGGGTGCTGATCTAACGTGTGGGGCTGGCTGCGGTTTTGTGGGGGCCACAGGGATCGAGTTGGCCATGTTCTACGACGGCAATTATCCCGAGCTTAAGAGTCACCCCAAGGCGATGCCACACTATGTGTTTTACGAGATGGGGCGCAATTATTACACATTTGGTGACCGGCATTCGTGCTTCATCACTGGCTTCGCGGTGTTCATGCGCTACGTATGCATGGACGTCCTGCATTACGAGGACACGGATGCAGTGACGCGCCGGACCATCGAGAGTGTGGAACCGCTGATGGCCGCCAGCAACTTGAGCTTTTTGGACTTGTTCACCACCAGCTTTGGCATCGGTGAAAAAGTCAGCCTCATCAAGGACAAGAATGGCAAGGTGATCGATCCGTCCGACCAACCCGTGCGCTATGCCTCGGCCATGTTGCGCCTGCGCCGCGATCACGGAGGTGAACCATGGGTGAAACGCTTCTTCCACGAACTGGCCACCTGCCCGCAGTTCAAACCCGACACCAAGGCGGGCGCTCTCAGCCAAGGTTGGTATTGGCTGTTATGCGCAAGTGTGGCTGCCCACAAAGACCTGAGCCCGGTGTTTGCCGGCGAGTGGCACCTGCCAATCACCCAAGACACCCGCACTGCACTATCAAAAATTGAGTGGAGCAAGCCCGACCTCAGCGTGAAGGAAGTTGCGGCCACCGTGACCCCCGCCTGGCAAGATTAGAATTGAGAGAAAATCCGCACCCACCCAAACCATTATGAATCACCACCATCCGTTTATACTTCTGTTAGCATGTCTTACAGCCGCTTCGGCCAGCGCTGGGTCGCCAGCCGCCGATGCGCGTGCCAGCTTCATTCCGTGGCCGAAAAATGTCGAAGTCGAGCCAGGCCAACTGCGCTTGACGTCTGCGCGGATTGTGGCCAGCGCGCCGGCCTTGATGCCACTGGCCAAGGTGTTGTCCGAGGAAATCGCCGCCACCACCCGCCTGAAGCTGGCGACCGGCAGTGGCCCGGGCGAGCCCGGCGATATTGTGCTAACACTCGACACCAGTCTCAAGGACGAGGCCTACCGGCTCCGTGTGGGCACTCAGGCAGTCGTCTCCGGCGGCAACTACGGTGCGGTCGCCATGGGCACGGTCAGCCTGCTGCAGGCGATCAGCGGCCAGGGCGAGTCGGCGGCGGTAGCGCGGGTGCGGCTTGATGACAGCCCCGACAAGGGCTACCGGGGATTGATGATCGACGTGGCGCGCCAATATCACACGATCGACAATCTCAAGCAGATTGTGGAAATGTGTCGGCTGTATAAGATTCGTTATGTGCAGTTGCACCTATCCGATGACCAAGGGTTCATGTTTCCGACCAAGGCGTTTCCCAAGGCGCACGCCAATAACCAAAATGGTGGCCAGCCGTATCCGCTGGAGGAACTCACCGGCTTGGTCGCCTATGCCGATGCGCGCAATGTGACGCTCATTCCTGAGTTCGACATCCCTGGCCACAGCGCCTCACTCAACCGCTCAGACCCGGATTTTTGGATGATCCGTGGCACCAAGCCCTATGAGCATCACGCCAGCATCAACTTTGCCCGCGACGAGGTCATTCAAGCCTGCATCACCATCATCGGTGAAATGTGCCAGGTGTTCAAAAGCTCGCCCTACTTTCACATCGGGGGCGACGAGGCCGATTACGTCTTCGCGGACCAAAACGTCCACTTCCAGGAGGCGTTCAAGAAACTCGGGCTGGGTGCCAAGGACCAGCATGAAATGTACCGTCGCTTTCTTGGACTGATGGATGCTGCGGTCAAAAAGAACGGCAAGCGCACCATCGTGTGGGAGGGGTTCGGTCGTGAACCCAACAGTAAATTTCCGATGCCCAAGGATGTGATCGTGATGGTGTACGAGAACCGCTTCTATCAGCCGAACGATCTGCTGGCGGACGGATACACGGTCATCAACGCATCGTGGACGCCGTTGTATGTGTTGCGCAATCTGACGGATTACACGCAGAAGATATTCGAGTGGAATATCTATCGGTTTGGTGCATACACCAAGGATTATGCGGCCACCACGTGGAGCCAATTAGACTCCTCCGCCAGTATGAGCGGCACGCAGGTTTGCTCATGGGAACAACCCCAAGCCATGGAACTCGGCAACCTCCGCCTGCCGCTGGCAGCGATGAGCGAGCGCGTCTGGAACGGCGCTGCAGGCAAGACATGGCCGGATTTTAAAGGACGCCTGGCCGTCACCGATGCTATGCTGGAAAACCTGGCGCGCACCGTGCACTGGACGTGCCAGGGCCTGTCTAACGCCGAGGAACGGATGTTCGAGAAATCATTCACCCTGACGATGACCGCAGCCGAGACCGGCACGATCCGCTATACGCTTGACGGCAAGCCGCCGACGGCCGAATCGCCTGAGTACAAGGCACCCGTCACCATCGAGCAGGCCGGTTATGTGCGGGCGGCCCTGTTTGACGGTGCCGGCAAACAGGTCGGGCCGCTCAGCGAAGACCATTTCCGCAAGACCGGTAAATAACGGCCGGGCTGGCTCCGGCTTTTCTAACACATAGTACTTGGATATCATCTCGTGAACCTGTGCTTCAACATAGGGGTGGGAAGATCCATCGTTGCCGGGGCGGCAATAGGTGTATCGTCGGCCATTGCGGCAGCCCCTGGTCCAGCGAAAGAACCGGTGGATTTCATCAATCCGATGGTAGGGGCAAGCACCAACGCCGAATTTGGCGAAGGCAAGACATTTCCCGGCGCGGCGAGACCCTTCGGCTTGGTGCAACTCAGCCCCGACACCATCACCGGCGGCGACAACGGATCGGGCTATTCTTTTGAACATCCAACCATTGAGGGCTTCAGTTTCACCCACATGAGCGGCGTCGGCTGGTACGGCGATCTAGGCAATTTCCAGGTCATGCCCACCACCGGTCCCTTGCAGACGAAACGCGAGGACAACGCCTCCCCGTTCAGCCACGACGATGAGATCGCGAGGGCAGGTTATTATGCGGTGGGCCTCAAACGCAGCGGCATCCGTGCCGAAATGAGTGCCGCGCCACGGGCCGGCATGTTGCGCTTCACGTTCCCCAAGGCCGGCGAAGGCCGCATCCAGATCGACCTGGCGCGGCGCATCGGTGAATCCTGCCGCTGGAAGAAGGCCAGCAAGCAGACGGTCACCAGGGTCGATGAGCGAACCATCGCCGGATCGATGTACTGTCCGAGCGATGATGGCGGCTGGGGTGGCGGTGCCGGCGGCTGCAGCTATACCCTGTACTTCTACGCCCAATTCAGCAAGGTGCCTAGCAATTTTGGAATCTGGGATAAAGACGAGGTATTCAAAGGCAAGAAAGCGCACGAGGGCCGGGATGTGGGCTACTATGCGGAATTTGCCACTACGGCTGGTGAGCAGATCATGCTCAAGGCGGGCGTATCGTTTGTTAGTATTGAGGGTGCCAAGGCCAACCTCGCGGACAACCTCGATCATTGGGATTTCGAACGCCTGCAACGAGAAGCGCGTGCCGCTTGGGCCACTGCGGTGAAGGGGCTGAGCATCGAGGGCGGCAGCGATGTCCAGAAAGAAGCCTTTTTCACCGCGCTCTACCATCTCATGATCGATCCGCGCGCCGGTGCCGATGTCGATGGCACCTACATCGGCGGGGATGGCAAACCGCATCGCTCGAAGGACTTCACCTACCGCACGGTATTCAGTGGCTGGGATGTGTTTCGCAGCCAGTTTCCCCTGCTCACCTTGATCGCTCCAGAGATCGTCAACGATCAAGTCAATTCACTCACACAACTTGCCGACCTCAGCGGACGGGGCGTCTTCGGAAGATGGGACCTGCTCAATTGCGGCTCCGGCTGCATGCTGGGCAGCCCCGCGGTGTCGGTGGCCGCCGACGCTTATCTCAAGGGCATCCGCGGCTTTGATGTCGAAAAGGCTTATGCCATCGGCAAGTGCACGGTCAACGACGTGGAAGGCAAGCCGGGCTGGACACCGGGCAGCTTGTCGTGGACTCTTGAAAATGCATATGGCGACCACTGCATGACAAAGTGGGCCGAGGCCCTTGGCAAGACTGCTGATGCGAGAGACTTCGCGGAACGGGCCCAGCATTACCGGAACAATTTTGATCCTGCGGTGAACTGGATGCACACCCGGCAGGAAAACGGCACCTGGGAACCCTGGCAGGGCCGCACCGCCGGCGGCCAGGGCTGCATCGAGAGCAATCCCTTTCAGCAGGGCTGGTTCGTGCCGCACGATGTGCAGGGACTCATCAACCTGCTAGGACGCGAGCGCTTTCTCTCCGACCTCGAAGAATTTTTCACCAAGACCCCGCTGTCCTTCAAATGGAACGACTACTACAACCATGCTAACGAACCGGTGCACCATGTCCCCTATCTCTTCACCTATGCCCGCGCACCGTGGCTAACTCAAAAGTGGGCGCGCACAGTGATGGATCATGCCTATGGCGCAGGTGTGAAGGGCTTGTGCGGCAATGATGACGTCGGCCAGATGTCGGCATGGTACGTGCTCAGCGCGTTGGGCTTGCATCCGGTCTCACCGGTGGATGGTATCTATCTAATCGGCAGTCCGCTGTTCACTCGGGTCTCGTTGCGCCTCACGCCGCCTTACCATCGCGGCTCGGCCTTCGTCGTCGTGGCGAAGAACAATTCAGCCGAAAACCTATATGTGCAATCGGCGAGCTTGAATGGCAATCCGTTGACCCGTGCCTGGCTGCGCCACACGGAAATCACCGATGGCGGCATCTTGGAACTCGTCATGGGCAATCAGCCTAACGAGAAATGGGGCAGTGCCCGCGGGGATCTGCCGCCATCGGTGAGCGGCGAACTGGAATATGGCGCACCCGAATTGTCTCCTGCCAGCGCAAAAATCACCAAGGATTTCAACGTGCGCGTCATGGTTCGCAATCACGGTCCGGGTCCGGCCGTGCCGTTCATCTCAGTCAAGGAAGGCTCCTCCCTGCTTGCCACTGCCGAAAGCGAAGCACTCGCTCCTAACCAAGAAAAATCCTTGGACGTGGCGGTGCATTTCGGCAATGACGGCCCCCATGTCGTCGAGGTTTTCGGCAAGCGCTCCGCCCCGGTCGATGTGATTGATGATGTGCCACCCCGCCTATCTCAGGTCGTCATCGGTGAAGCGCGAACTCAAGTGATAGCCTCCTTCTCAAAACCACTGGGCCCAGCCTCTGCCATTGCCGCCTCGCACTATCGCCTCGATGCCGACCTGGCACCTAGCTCGGCCACTTTGTCGCCGGACGGGCGCACTGTCAGTCTGGCCTTTGCCAACGAGCTGCAACCGGGAACGCACACGCTTCACCTTGCGGACATCACCGACGCCTCGCGGGCGAAAAATGTTTTGGCGTCCGGCCAAGGTGATTTTTTGCTAACCGATGCGGTTGTGACGACGGCTAGAACGGACAAGGCGTGGAGCGACTTGCCGATGGGAGCGCCTGCAGCCAACGACTATGCAGACGTTCATTCCAAACACGGTGTGAGTCTTTCGGCTGTACCTGGCTTCGCCGCGCCACAAGGCGGCGAAGGAGGCCTGCGGTGCCTCCTCGACGGTGTGGCCGCAAGTTCGGATGATGACACCAGCCACTGCGCATGGATGGATGGCCCGGGCCGCATGATCATGGATCTAACCGCCGAACTGCCGGTGACCAGTGTGCGCACCTTCTCGTGGCACAAAAGCGACCGTGCACCGCAGCGCTTTGTCCTCTACGGAGCCGTTGGAGCCACCTTGCCCGATGCCACAAGTGCGGTGCCCGGTTCGCCTTGGGAGCGCATCGCCGCCATCGATACCGTCAAGCTAGGGCAAGGCGGAAAACACGCATCAGCGATTGTCGGCTTCAAAGGCAAGGCGATCGGCACCTATCGCTGGCTTCTGTGGGTGCTCGAACCCGTGGCCAACGGCGGCACTCAGGGCTCCTTTCTCACCGAGGTGGACGTCAGCGTGGCGAAGTGATCGGATAACTCCGACCGTGAATCCCATCATGCAGTGCCGCCGGGGTCGCGTCGCCATGACTGTGATCAATAGACCAGCCAGTGGTGTTTGCCGTCAGGCTGGTTAGGGTGAAGTCCGCGAGCGCTGAAGCGGCGGCCCCCCGGAGAGTGTTTTGGGGTGTTTGGTTACTCTGAACATTTGGTTGGTGTTCATGGTGACTTCTGCTCCCGGCGGCGAAACTCGGAGGGGGGCAACCCAGTGCGCTGCCGAAACCTGGCGTTGAACAGCGCCAGGTCCCTAAAGCCCGACAGCTCCGCCACCCTGCCGACTGATAGACCGGTTTCTGCCAGCAGTTTCCTGGCTCTATCCAAGCAGACCCGCCGGATCTCCTCTGCTGGGGAGTGGCCGAGCCGGTCGGCGAAATGCTGGTCCAAGGTCCGTCGCGCAATTCGCAGATGCCGCACCACATCGGCAACCTTGATGCCCTCGCAGGCATGCCGACGGATGAATTCCAC
>JBAXCM010000047.1:0-15463 GCA_037141475.1 Verrucomicrobiota bacterium
AAGCCGCACAGCTTACCAGCTGGACTTGGTCACGCCGGGGATCATGCCAGCGGACGCCAGTTCACGGAAACTGATACGGGAGAGACGGAAGCGGCGCAGGAAAGCGCGACGACGGCCGGTGATGGCACAACGGTTCACCAAGCGGGTTGGGCTCGCGTCACGAGGCAACTGGGAAAGACCGATATAGTCCTTCTCCTTCTTGAGCTTCATGCGAAGCTCAGTGAATTTCTCGACGGTTCTCTTTTTGCGCTCATTGCGTGCGATCCAACTTTTCTTTGCCATAATTCGGGAAGCGGTAGATAACGGATGGCCACCACGATGCAAGCCCAAAGTGTTGATTTTCTCAAATTTTCCATGAAAGCGGGCGAATTTACAAAAATTCCCGGGTTCGGGCTGGAATTTGGGTCATCAGGTGGTTGCCAGCAACTGAGTGATGCGAGCCAATATTTCGTCAACCGGAGCCAAGCGGCCGAGTCCCTCATATCCGCACGCCAAACTCCCCTCGGCCGGGCCGACAAACGTGCATCCGTCGGCAGCCAAGCGGGCAACATTGCGCTGGGTCGCCGGATGCAGCCACATTTTGCCGTTCATCGCCGGAGCCAAGAGGACCGGGGTGCTTCGCGGCAAGGCGAGATAGATGGACGCCAGCGGATCAGGAGCGAGGCCGTTGGCAAAATTTCCCAACACATTCGCCGTTGCCGGGGCAACCACCAACAAGTCCGCGCGGTCCGCCAATTCGATATGGCCGGGTTTCCAAGATAGCATTTCATCGCCGGGCGAAACCAGCACAGGCTGGCGGGTGAGCGTCTGCAACGTCAGTGGCGTGATAAATTCGGCCCCGGCCCGGGTCAACACGGCGTGCACCTCATGCCCCTGCTTGACGAGTTGCGAGGCCAATTCCGCGGCCTTGTAGGCTGCGATCGATCCGGTGATGCCGAGTAAAAGGGTCATGACGGCAAGATGAGCGAGAGCCGGGCGACATTCAAGCCTTGATCTGCCGGGCTGAGATGGAGGTTGATCGGAGCCGGTGTGGGTGTACCATCGCGCCGTCCGGTCACGCATGGCGCTTGGTGGGCATGGGTGATGCACCAGAGCGGCCACCACTTGCCAGCGTGCGGCCGTCAGCCCCTCATTCCAACCATTCCAATGCGCTTGTTTCTCCTTGATGGCATGGCCCTGATCTATCGGGCCTACTTCGGCTTCATCCAAGCCCCGATCCGCAATTCCAAGGGCGTCAATACCTCCGCGCTGTACGGCTTCATCACCACGCTGCTGGCCATTTTGGAAAATGAAAAGCCGAGCCACATTGGGGTTGCGTTTGATACCTCGGCTCCCACGCCGCGGCATATCAAGTTTCCAGCGTACAAGGCGCATCGCGACGAGATGCCCGAGGAACTCGCCGCGGCCATCCCGCACGTCAAGGCGCTGTGCCGCGCGTTTCACATCCCGGTGCTCGAGGTCGATGGCTTCGAGGCCGATGACGTGATCGGCACCTTGGTAAAACGGGCCGAAGCGGTGGGGTTTGAGTCATTCATGGTGACTCCTGACAAGGACTTTGCGCAACTCATCTCCGAACAGTCGTTCATGTGGAAACCCGGCCGCAAAGGGGCTGATCACGAAGTCATCGACCTGCCCACCATGCTTAAAAATTGGGAAATCCAGCGTCCCGAACAGGTCATCGATATTCTCGGCCTGTGGGGCGACGTCGCCGATAATATCCCAGGCATCCCCGGAATCGGCGAAAAAACCGCCAAAAAACTCGTTGCCGAATTTGGCTCGATGGAAAACCTGCTAGCCAACGCCTCCAAGCTCAAAGGCAAACAGCGCGAGAACGTTGAGGCCTACGCCGATCAGGCATTGCTGTCCAAAGAATTGGCCACCATCATCACCGATGTGCCGCTGGCCGTCACTTGGGAGGACCTGCGACTCATCCCACGCGACGACGAAGCTCTCAAAACCCTCTTCAACGAATTTGAGTTCCGCCACCTCTCCAGACGGCTGTTCGGGCACAGCCCCAGCATCCCGGGGAGCGCCGGCATCCTGCCTGCTGATTCCGGCGTCTCGCCGGAATCCTCTTCCTCTTCCTCACCCCCCACATCTTCCCCAGCCCCCGCGCCACCCACGTCATTCGAAACGTTGCGCAGCATCCATGACGTCCCCCACACCTATCATCTAGCAGACACCCCTCAACACGAACAGCGACTTCTAGCAGAACTTCAGCGACAACCCGGCTTCTGCTTTGACATTGAAACCACCGGCCTCGACCGCTTCACCTCCAGGCTCCTCGGTATTGCATTTTCTTGGCAGGCCCACGAGGCATGGTACCTCCCGATCACCGACCTCCAAGCGCAAATTGGCGGCCTCCGGAAGGTGTTTGCCACCCCTGCGGAAAAAACCGGGCACAACCTCAAATTCGATTTATCCATCCTTCAGCACCATGGCATTGAGGTCGCCGGGCCGTTTTTCGATACGATGCTTGTCGACGCGCTGGTGTTTCCCGAGCGGCGCCATGCGATGGACTATCTGTCGGAAATCTTGCTGGGCTACACTCCGGTCAAGTTCGCCCAGATCGTGGCCTCGGCCGAGAGTCCGGCCGAAGTCGCACCGCCAGTGGGCGAGGATTTATTTGAATTTGCGGCTGTGCAACGGCCACCGGTGGTCATTGATGTGGCTGCCATCCCGTTGGCCACTTTGGCGGAGTACGCAGCGGAGGATGCGGATGTGACGTGGCAGCTCGCTCTGAAGCTCCGGCCCCTGCTAGGCGCGTCGGGCCAGCAGGATGTGCTCCAGCACATTGAAGGTCCGCTGTTGCCGGTGCTGGTTCGGATGGAAATGGAAGGCATTGCGGTGGATACCGGGTCACTCAAGTTCATTGGCGACGAGTTGCAACTCCAGATCGACGCACTGGCCGCCGCGATCCAAAAACACGCCGGTACCGCCTTCAACCTGGCCTCTCCCAAACAGCTCGGGCAAATCCTTTTTGAGCACCTCAAGCTCGACGACAAAGCCAAGAAGACCAAGACCGGGCAATACAAGACCGACGAACAGACGCTCTCAACCTTTGAAGGCAAGCACCCGATCATCAGTGATATTCTTGCTTGGCGCGAAGCCACCAAACTTAAATCCACCTATCTGGATGCCCTGCCTAACCACTTGGTCCCGGCAACCGGCCGCCTCCACACGCATTTCCACCAACTCGTCGCCGCCACAGGCCGCCTCGCCTCGTCCGATCCAAACCTCCAAAATATCCCCGTTCGATCTGAAGCCGGGCGCAAAATCCGCAAGGCCTTCGTCCCACGCCACTCACATTCCGCTCACCAGGAATTCCAACTGCTCTCCTGCGATTACTCGCAAATCGAGCTGCGGGTAATGGCGGCCCTCGCCCAGGACGCCACCATGATCAGTGCCTTTCACAATGGCGAGGACATCCACAGCGCCACCGCCGCCAAGGTTTTTGGCGTCGCTCTTCCCGACGTCACCCCGTCCATGCGCCGCAGCGCCAAAATGGTCAACTTCGGCATCATCTACGGCATCTCCGCCTTCGGCTTGTCCCAGCGCCTCGCCATCCCGCGCCCCGAAGCCGCCAGCATCATCGACGCCTACTTCCGCGAGTACCCCGCCATCCGCCAGTTTATGGACCGCACCATCGCCGATGCCCGCGAGGCCGGCTACGTCTCCACCCTCAGCGGACGCCGCCGCTGGTTCCCCGATCTCATGTCGTCTAACCAAAATCTCCGCAGCAATGCCGAGCGCGCCGCCATCAACACACCGATCCAAGGCACCGCCGCCGACATGATCAAGTTGGCGATGATCCGCATCGACGAGCTGCTGCGGAAAAATGCGTGTCAGACCAAGATGTTGCTGCAGGTCCACGACGAGCTGGTCTTCGACCTAGCCCTTAGCGAGCAGGACGCGCTTGTCCCCCAAATCCTCCATGTCATGAAGACCGCCCTGCCGTTGCCCCACGGCGTGCCTATCGAAGTGGAACACGGCATTGGCCCCAATTGGCTCGCGGCCCATTGATCGGATATTTCATTTCAGGCGCCTTAGCGGATCGTAAAGTAGCGGAACTCACGCACCGGGATTTCGGGGCAGGAGCGAGATCGGCAAATTCGATTTGGGAACCCGACTTACTCGCACCGCTCTCGAAAACGAGGTCGACACCTGAATGTTGAGGATTGCAAGCTCACTCAAAGCCCCGTTAAAGCCACTGACATCGTCCATCCAGCGAGCATCGGTAAGGCCGCAGGAGAATCGGGAACTGCGCCGGACGGGGTGCGGCCTCACTAAGGCTTGAGATTTTTGGTGAGTTGGGCGGCGGCCAGGGCACTCCAACCGCCGTAGAGCACGAACACCTCATTGCCTAACTGCAAGGCCTTGATGCGCCCGGCCACCTGCCGACTGGTTCCGCAATTTTCGTTATCGCAATAGACGACGACCCGCTGCCCGTCGAGCATGCGGGCCGCGACCTCGGCCTCAAAAGTCTGCATATTTTCACTGGCATCAAGGTTCCACAAGGCGGCTCCGGCGATGCCGTCGCGCTGCCAATCGGCCCGCAATCGGGCGTCCACCCACAGCACCCGGCCCTTCCATTCGCTCATCACCCGCTCCAGACACACCTCGTCGGATTTAATTTTTGAGGTGTCGCAGAGGACGGCTCGGACGGGCGGGCCTTGGATGAGATAGGTGGTGCCGGCGGCGGCCAGCGCGATGGTTAGAACAATGGCTGTTTGGGCCACTAGGTTCATGGCACCGGTGGGAGTTCGCGGCGGATCACGGCAAACGCCTGAAGGATTTGGTGGCGTTTAATCTCACAATCCGTCTCGAGGCGGATGATTGCCAGGCCGGGCTCCTTGGTGTCGTGCGGGGTGACCAGCAACTGGTAGTGTTTACCTTCCTCGAGGGTTTTGACCACAATTTTGAAGTTTTCCGAGGTACAGCTGTGAGATGTGATCTTTATGGGTTTGGCATAATCCATGGTGACGTCGATGGTCTGGGTATCCGGCGCGGCATCGACGAGCCACTTGAGGGTTTTCTCCTTGAGCTCGACGAGCACCGGGATATGAACCTCCACGGTGAGGGTCACTGATGGTTGGCCCTCGACGTCTTTGTCCAGATACAAGACCACGGTCTTGTTGACCACGCCGGAGAAATTACCCATGTCGAAGGTGGCGCGGATCTGGCCTTTTTCGCCCGGCGCATAGACCAGCTTGCTATCGGCGACGAGCACAGCGATGCATGAGCAAGTTTTATCAACCTTGGCGATTGTCACCGGTTGGTCGGTCTTATTCTCAAAGTTGAAATCCGCGACGATGGATGTGGCATCAGCCGGGGCGTGAATCTCCAACAATTCCTTTTCGAACGTGAGGGCCGCCGCGTGAAGAAATCCCGTCATCGCCAGCCAGCAATAAATCGCAGTGCGCATGGCGTCGAGGCTAGCGCACATTTCTCTCGCCAGCAAGTGAAACCGCGATGATGAGCCGGCCACCACGCCACTCCGGCCCTAGGACTAACAACGGGTGATCCCCGCCCAACAACACGTCGGTCTTCAAAATTTTCTTATGACTGAGCCACAATTCGAGGTCGATATGAGTAGCTTGAGGGGTTGGGTGGTTGCGGGCCTCGAACTTGACGAGGACTTCCTCGGATGGTTTGAGCGGGCGTGCCCAATTTTCGTAGCTACGGAACAGCGGCTGGGTATCGTCTCCTAACAGACGATATTGTTTGAAGCGGAGTTTTTCGGTATTTCGGAGGCGCTGCTCCATCGCCTTGGCCACCACCGTCGCCTTTGCCCCGGCGGCCGCAGCGTCACCATCGGTCGCATAATAGACCGTCACGGTGACCTTGCCGATGACGGTTTTGCCGGGGTCTTCCGGGGCGCTGGCAAGGGGCATGGGCAGCCCACAGAGGGCGGCGGCCAGAACGGCCAAGCCTGCCCGGCGGGTCATTGGGTTACCTCCGTAGGTTCGGGATTTTCCGTTGCGGCGGTGAGATTGTCGGTGGTGATTTGGCCGACGGATTCGGAGAAATCGAGGTTATCGGGGATGGGTTCGACGCCTTCCAGAACGATGACGGCGGCGTCGGCGTCGGGGCTGGTGAAGTACTCGGCATCGACGCCGTGTTCGGGGATGTAAACCGTGGGGCGGTGCAGGGCCACGGGAGCGAGCGCGGGATTGGTTCGAGGAACCACCCGGGTAACGCCCGCAGTCTGGGTCCCTGCCCAAAATGCCAGTGTCATCCCGGCGAGGGCTGTGACCGGCATCCACCAAACACGCCAAAACGCCGGGGCAGGAGGAGATGTGGGTTTATGTGTTTGAGGAGGGTTGAGCTCAATCTCGCGGATGGTCTTGGCGAGACGGTGGTTGAAAAACTCGGGATAAGGAAGCTCGACGGCGGCGGGGATGGCTGCGGCGAGGGTGGAGCGCCATTCACGCCGGGCTTGGCGCCGGGCCAGCAAGGCGGCGTCGGGGTGAAAGGAGGCTTCGAAGGCGCTCAATTCGGTGCCGTCCAAGTCATCGTCCAGCCAGCGGGCGAGATGGGTTTCATCGGGCATGGTATTCATCGTGGAGCATGGATTGGAGTTTTTGGCGGGCGTAAAACAGCCGGCTCATCACAGTGCCGATGGAACTGGCCATCACTTCGGCTATTTCCTTGTAGGCCAGACCCTGCAGGTCCTTGAGCAACACCACTTCGCGATGCTCAGGCGACAATTTAGCCAACGCTGCTGCAAGTTTCAGCCGCAATTCAGCCCGGGCCATTGCCTCGTCCGGCACCTCTGTGACACCCGGTGCGGTGAGCGCCGCCGGATCCATGCGGTGTTGGTCGAAAATCTCATCATTGAATTCGCCGACGCTGTCGAGTTTGCGTTTGCGCGACCAATCATAGACGACGTTGTGGGTGATGCGGTAGAGCCAAGTGGAAAAGCGCGCTTTCGCCCCGTAGTGTGGGAGGCCCTGCCATGCCTTGATGAAGACCTCTTGGGCGAGGTCCCATGCGTCGGCTTCGTGATGGATCATGTTGCGAATCATAGCGTAAATCCTTCCCCGGTGACGGGTGACCAAGGCGTCATAGGAACGCATGTCCCCCCCTTGGGCAAGGGCGACGAGCCGGGCATCATCGTCTGGATCGAGCCGCGAAGCCTCCAAGGCGACCGGCCCGGCCGATCCTATCGGCGGTTTGGACGTGGGAGTGCTGGATTTATTCATTATTTGACGATTTGAGTGGCAACCCGTGTCCAAGTGGAGGTTTCGTGATGAGCGATTCGCGAGATGCGCATGAATTGGCGTGTGAGGCTGGCGGGTGGGCATGTTGGTACTTGGCTGAGCCACCGGCAACTGGGAAATGACGGGCATGGGGTGGCTTTCCGGGCGGGCTGAGGAGGAATTGGAGGCAGGCTCGGAATTGTCTTGGCGGAGGCGATGGGGCGTGGCAATTTTCGCCCGCCCATGCCGACCGACGCGATCCTTTCGACGGCCCGCCAATTTCTTGGCGTGGATCCTACCGTTTCTATCACCCTGGAGCCGATCAAACGCGGCGCTTCGGGGCGGACGATCTTGCGGGTGAAGACCAAGGGGCAACAGCCCTTCATTGGTATTCATTGGACCGATGAGCGCGAGGATAACGAGCAGTTCATACCGGTCGGGCATTTTCTCAAGAAATGCCGGTTGCGGGTGCCGGGCATCCTATTTGAGAGCCTCAAGCGCCATGTGGTGCTTGTCGAGGATTTGGGTGATGTGGACCTGCTCTCGCTCAAGGACCAGCCGTTTGCCGAGCGCTTGCCGCTCTATCGATCCGCACTCGAGCAGGTGGACCGGCTGTTTTATGCCAAGCCGGAGAAGGATTTCGTCTTGATGCCGCCATTTGATGCGGCACTTTACCGCTGGGAACAGGAGTATTTTTTCGAGTACTTGGTGGAAGGCCATCTAGGGTTGGATGCGGGTGCACTGCGCCGAAACCCAGCCTTTGGCAGTCTGGCCGAGCGTTTGGGCAAGGTGGCCCGCCATCTGGTCCACCGCGATTTCCAATCCCAGAACTTACTGGTCAAAGACGGGCAGGTTTGGCTTATTGACTTCCAAGGTCTGCGTCGTGGGCGGCAGGAATACGACATTGCCTCGCTGGTATTCGATCCCTATCTGGATCACACGCCTGAGGAACGGGCAGAATTGTTAGGTTTGTGGGAGGACATTTCCGACGAGCAACCCGAGCCACACTTATTTCATGAATGTGCCGCCCAACGGCTGATGCAGGCACTCGGTGCCTACGGCAAATTGGTCCATCAGCGGGAGCAGGAGTGGTATCGGCCGCACATCGCCACCGCCGCCAAACTGCTCAAGGAAGTAACGAATGCCACGCCTTTGGAAGCCGCGCTGGCACCTGTGTTTGCCGCTATCCACTAATTCCCGTCGTGGCCGGAAGCTTCTATCGCCGTGGGTTGGTGGCTGGTCTGGCAGCCGCTGGCGGGCTCGCGTGCTGGTGGCTGGTGCCTGCCTCAGAGCTTGAGCACGCGGCCTTTTGTGCTGTGCTCGCCGACTTTGCCAAACCTCCATTTTTTTTAACGGGTGGGGGTGATGTTCGTGGGAATTGCGGACGCTTTTGTCTGACGGGCGGGCGGATGTGGGCAAGGCACCGGTGATGGTGTCGATGGGTGACGATGTGGGAGGGGTGTTTCAATCCTCGCCGCCCTCGCCGGTGGATTTGGCGGTGGTTTTGCAGAACTTGCAGCGACTTGGTGCCAAGCAGGCGGCAATTGCAGCGGTGATGGCATGGGACAAGCCCGATGCTGGGGCGCTTAAAGGGTTAGACATGGTGCTCAATCATTTTCAGTTGGTCGTCCAGGCCGCCCCGCTGTCGCGCGGAACACTGCGCCAAGCCATGCCGCCTGCCTTTCGCAGGGCCGCACTCGCACCCGATGCCATCCACGGCGACCTATCGCGACTGCCCATCGTCAACCGCGTGCCGGTGGCCGATGTGATTTTCGGCCAAGGCGAGGGCACCTTGGCTGGCTTCAGCTCGCTGGACGATGGCGACGATAACGCCAACTCATTGCCGCTACTGGCCCGGTGGGAGGATGAAAACGCGGTGGTTCTGGCCTTTCCGTTGCTCACCGTGCTGGCCCGTTGCAATTTGCCGGTGGGGGGCATCCAGGTGAAACTTGGCGAATTCCTCCGCCTCGGTCCGGCTGGTCCGGTGGTGCCCATCGACCGGGCCGGGCGCATGGCGTTGCCTCTCAAGCCGCTGGCATCCCGGGCGGATATCGCGGCGGAAGACTTGATCGTCGGCACGCCGGAAATTTTTCCGTCGGGCTCGGGCTTGATTGTGCTGCGGGACGACCAGAGTCGTGCGACGCATACCACCCGCAAATTTTCCGCCACCTTGGCCTCGGCGATCGCCTCGATCCGATCGGATGCGGGATTGGGACCGGCCCGCGCTTACCGCAGGGTCTCAGGCGTGTGGGAGCTGGTTTTGTTGATGGGAGCGGTGTTGCTGCTGGTCCTTACCTCGGCTCAAACGAGGTTCAAGCGCTTCCTCTGCTGCGCTATCCTCGCGACCAGCTGCCTCGCCGCTCAGTGGCTCGGTGTCGGTTTGGCTCAGATTTGGCTGCCAGGCATCCCGTTGCTGACTGCCACCCTCGTGGCTGCGGTCATGATGCATGTGCTCGATGAAGCGCCGGTTCGCCCGCTAGCGGCCGTTGCGAGCTCCGCCGCTCCGCAGTCGGTGATGCCACGATCCATCATGATTGCGAGCCCGAGGTTTCGCCCGGTCACCGAACGCAAGCATCCCTTTACCTCGCTGTTGGACATGGTTCCCACCCCCATCAAAACGTCCCCAGAGACCGTCCCAGTGGGCGTCCCCGAGGTGGTGGTGGCCTCTCTCTGGCGGGATGAGATCAATCGTGCCAAAGAGACTGTCCCTGAGGTGGCAGCCTCCGCCAAACCGCCGCTTGACCCAGTTGGAAGCCAAGTTGAATCGAAAAAGCAAGCGCTAGCGGGCAAGCCGCGGCAATCGAAACGTTCTCCCAAGAAAAGCGGCAAGCGTCCCCCGTCAAAACCATGAACCCTGCTCCGTCCACTATCCCTCATCCTCCCATGGAACCCATCGACAAAGCCAAATCGCTGATTGAGGCACTGCCCTATCTGCAGGCATTCCGCGGCAAAACATTTCTCATCAAACTGGGCGGGGCCGCCATGGAAGACCCCGCCCTCGTTGCCATGGTCATGCGCGACATCGTGTTTTTGGAAGTAGCCGGCATCAATCCCATCGTGGTTCACGGTGGCGGCAAAGCCATCACAGCAGCCATGGCGGAGGCTGGCTTGGAGGCCCGCTTTGTCGGCGGCTTCCGCGTCACCACCGACGAAGCGATCGCCATTGTAGCGCGCGTCTTGTCCGAGCAAATCAATCCGGGTTTGGTGCAGATGATCCGGGGGTTTGGCGGCAAGGCGGTGGGCATTGCCGGCGACAAGGTGTTTCTCGGAGAGAAGATCCACGCCACCGACGGCCACGGCCAGCGCGTCGATTTGGGCCGTGTCGGGGAGGTGGCCAGTTGCCGCCTCGCCCCGCTTGATGCGGCGCTGGCCGCAGGCTTTTTGCCGGTCATTTCCCCGCTCGCTGCGGAATTGGCCGGCGGTCGCCCGCTCAACATCAATGCGGATCTGGCAGCTGCCGCCCTCGCCAAGGAATTGCGGGTGGCAAAATTGGTGTATCTATCTGATGTGCCCGGCTTGCTGGCTGATCCGGCTGATCCGGCATCGCTCATTCGCTCGGTGAGTTGTGCCGAGGCGGCAGTGTTGCTCGCTGATGGCACCATCTCCGGCGGCATGATCCCGAAAATCCGCAGCGCCGTGGACGCCCTCGGTGCGGGTGTGCGCAAGGTCCATTTCGTCGATGGCCGCCAACCCCATGCCCTCCTGTTGGAAATTTTCACCGACGGAGGCATTGGCACCGAAGTAGTCAGTTAGCCGCCCGCCGATCGAACTTACGGGCGACAGGCCAAAACCAAAGGCACCGACTGAGGTTCGATGGGTGAGTTGCTTGAGATTCAGAAAATCTGATTCTCAATCGAGAGCCTCGAAATCTGCGTCCACCATCAGATCGTTGGCGAGCTTTTCCACCTCGCTGCGCAGCTCGGCGAGTTGAATGGTGGCTGGAATTTGCATCGTGATGTTCGCATGAAAGAGCCTCTCGCCGGACATCGGCGCGCTGCTGCACGCGCTGGTGAATTCCTCAACATTGACCCCATGTACCGCGAGTGCCGCAGTGATCTGCTGGACGATGCCCGGACGGTCCTGGCCAACAATCTCCAAGCGGGCCAAACGCAGCTGTGGCGCGTCTGCCCCGCCCCGGTCCACTTGCACCAAAACGGCGAGCCCATGTTGCCCGAGCTCCTGCAACGCGGCTTCTAATGCCGCCTGGTTCTCCTTGGCAATATGAATCCGCAAGATGCCGGCAAACTCACCGCCCAAGCGGCACATCCGGCTTTCCAGCCAGTTGCCGCCGTGTTGAGCCACCAAGCGGGCCACGGTTTCGACCAATCCCGGGCGATCCTTGCCAATCACTGTCATTACGAGGGGGACATGCATGGCGCACATTTACCCCGCCACCGTCTCTCTGGCAAGCCTCCCGTTAACGGTCACCTATCCTGCTCAGATCCCGTAGTCGTCGCCCGTGCCGTAGTGCTCAATCATGTAATCCATGTCCTTGTCACCACGACCGCTCAGGTTGACCAAAACCGTCCGCGGCACTTCCGGGTTTTCACGAGCCAAGCGCATGGCATGGGCAACGGCATGGGCACTTTCCAGCGCCGGAATAATGCCTTCGTTGCGGCTGAGCACATAGAACGCCTCCACCGCGTCCTTGTCGGTGGCCGTGACGTAGTTGACTCGGCCAGTATCCTTGAGGTGGCAATGCTCGGGGCCGACACCGGGGTAATCGAGGCCGCTGGCGATGGAGTGGACGGGGGCGGGTTCGCCTTTTTCATCTTGCAACAGGTAGCAGCGAAACCCGTGAATAACCCCGGCCATGCCGTAGGTCATGGTCGCGGAGTGCTCGCCGATCCCCGGTCCCTTGCCCAGCGGTTCAACCCCGTGCAGATCAACCGGATCAGCAATGAAACCGGCAAACAAACCCATCGCATTGCTGCCTCCACCCACACAAGCGGTCACAATGTCCGGCAAATTGCCTGTCATCTCAATGAATTGCTCGCGGGCCTCAATCCCCACAACTTGTTGGAAATCGCGCACCATCATCGGGAACGGATGCGGACCAACCACCGAGCCGATGCAGTAAATTTGATTTACCGGGTCCTGCACATAAGCCATGAGGGCCGAATCCACAGCCTCCTTGAGCGTGCGCAATCCATGTGTGGCGGCAATCACCCGGGCTCCAAGGATTTGCATGCGGGCGACGTTGGGTGCCTGCTTGGCCATGTCCACTTCTCCCATGTAAATATCACATTCCAACCCAAAATACGCGGCGGCAGTGGCCAGGGCAACGCCATGCATACCGGCCCCGGTCTCAGCGATTAGCTTCTTCTTACCCATGTAGCGCGCCAGTAGGCCTTCGCCCATGCAATGATTGAGCTTGTGGGCTCCAGTGTGGTTGAGGTCTTCGCGTTTCAAATAAATCTGGGTCTTTCCAAGTTTTTTGGACAGCCGGGCGGCATGATAAACCGGGGTGGGCCGCCCTTGGAAGTGGCGGCGGATGCGACGTAGTTCCTCAATGAAATCGTGGGAGCGCGAGACGATTTCGTAGGCTTGGCGAATTTCCGCAAGCGGAGCTTCGAGCGGCGGCGGTACAAAACTCCCACCGTAGGTTCCGAAAAATCCGGCGGAGTCAGGGCTGAGGCGAAGCGCTTGGGGAGTGGCGGTTGCAGTCATACGGTGGTTAGGTTTAGTAGGATTTGGGTACAGGCGGTTTTTGGCATTTGCGTCCCCACCTGTCAAGCAGCTGCTGGATCATATCAGCGCCCGGGTAAATGAATCGAATTTTTGAACGGGAGACGTGCCAATCCCATTGCGAGGTGGACGGAGTTAGCCGCCGAGGCTAGGCTGGGCCGTGCTGGAATGGTTTGAAAAGGGTCGGTTTCCCGTGTTTCTCGCGCCGATGGCGGGAGTGACGGACGTTATTTTCCGCGGGATTTGCAAGGAAATGGGGGCGGATGTGCTAGTCACCGAATTTGTCTCGGCGGAGGGGATCCTGCAAGCTGACGCTCGAACGCGCAAATACACCGAATTTGAGGAGAGCCAGCGGCCAGTAGGCGTCCAATTGTTCGGTGCCGACGGGCAACGGATGGGCGAGGCTGCACGCAAAATCATCGACTGGAAGCAACCGGATTTCATCGACCTGAATTTCGGTTGTCCGGTCAACAAAGTAGTTGCACGCAATGGCGGTTCTTCGTTGTTGAAGGATGCGGTGTTGTTGGCAGCGGTGACTGAAGGAGTGGTTAGGGCGGTGGCCGGGCAGGTACCGGTGACTGCGAAGATGCGGATTGGTTGGGACAGTCAAAATATCAATGCGGCGGCCATCGGCCGGATGCTGGTGGATTGTGGGGTAGAGGCGATTGCGGTGCATGGGCGGACCCGTGCTCAAGGCTATGGAGGCGAGGCCAATTGGGAGGTGATTGACGCGGTCGCACGAGCGGTGGCGGTACCGGTCATTGGCAACGGGGACCTTGGCAGCGGCGAGGATGTGGCGCGGCGCAGGAGAGAAACGGCGGTGGCCGGGGTGATGATCGGCCGGGCGGCGATGGGCAATCCGTGGATTTTTCGTGAGGTCAGGGAATTTTTGGCCAACGGAGTGATGCCGCCACCCGTCACCTTGGAAGAGCGCTGGAACTTGATCTTGCGGCACTGCGGTCTCGCTGTGGCCAGCGGCCGCTCTGGCAACGAGCGCCAGACACTCATCTCGATGCGCAGCCGTTTGATGGCCTACTGCAGAGGTTTTCCCGGTGCCAAGGACTTGCGCCAGAGGTTATGCCACGTCGTTTCGCTGGGAGAAATCCAAGATCTCGCGGTCGGCTCCATCGCCCTCGGGCAGAGGGAACAGGAGTCCTTGCCTCAGCAAAAAGATCTTCACTCCGTGCCTGGGTGATCTGGGGCGACTTCCACCAAGCGCAGGCTGCGGACGGGTTGGCCAGTGGCGTCGCGGAGTTCAGCTTCAAGCAAATAGTGGCCGGGTACCGCAGGCAAGGTGAGCTCGAAGCGCAGGTCAGTGTGGCCGAATGGCTCGATCCGGCAGTCTTGTTGGGCTTGGATCACCTCGGTTTTCGTGTCGTTGCCTTGTCCCCTTCTGATGCGCAGTGTGACCGGACCACTCCACGGTTGCTCCAAGTCGTTGAGGAGGATCACCGGGACCGAAAGCTTCTGATTGACCGACAAGCGGTCGTTCCAAAAATCCAAGCACAGGCCGACGGGGGCGAAGGCGTCGCGCACCAGATCGTGAAAGTGCGGTTCCCAGGTGAGTTTGGCAATGTCCTGCCAGTGGTCGCTCGTTTGGCCGTCGGGGCGCGAATAGCCTAACATGGTGAAATGCATCACTGCCGCGACGCTGCGGTGGGCGCGCCAGAATTCCGTCTCTGCTGCGAGGTAGCGCGCATACAACTCAAAGCGCTGGGCGACAGTGGCATCCGGCCCTAGCAGGTTTTTGTAGAGGTCGCGGGTGAGGGTGGTGGGGGTGCCGTCGCGATTGAGCCAGAGCCAACCGTATTCGTTGATAATGACCGGGTGGGTCCCGTCATTTTTGATGGCGCTGCCCTGTGGCACGGGGTTGGCCTTGGCGAGGTTGCGGAGTTTGAAGTTGGAATCCATGAAATGATAGGGATGGGACTCATGGACGTCGCCGGGCTCGAGAGGGGCGGCATAGCTATTGTCCCACGGTCTGTTAGATAAATCCAGGGCACGCACCTGGCGGATGGCGGGGGCTGTCTCGTTGCTGGTGGTTTCGTTGCTGGCGTCCCAAATGACGACGCAGGGGTGGTTCCAGCGATCGCGCATCCACTCGGTGAATTCGCGGGCGAGTTCGTCGCGCTTGAGGGGCTCGGGCCACGAACTCCAACCCGGTCCGCCAAACCAAATCGGAAACTCGTCCTGAATGAGCAGGCCCTCTTCGTCGGCAATGCGGTACCATGCTTCGGGCGGAAAACCGATGCAGTAGCGCAGGCAATTCCAGTGCATCTCCTTGGCCTGCCGATGCAACTGGCGCACCCAGGATTCGTCCCACGGCAGGTTGGCGCGCTCAGGATCCTCGAAAAACCGATAGAGGGTGACATTGCTGCCGCGCATGAAATACGGTTTGCCGTTGAGCTGAGCTAGGTGCGTCAGCGGATCGAACTTGAATTCGCGCATGCCAAAGCGGGTGTCGAGCCGGTCGGCCGGGCTGGCCACGCTAATCGTGTAAAGGAACGGATCTTCGGGCGACCACAGCCGGCAGTCACTGATGGGGATTTGTACATCCAATGATTTTTCAGAAC
>JBAXCM010000048.1:0-15413 GCA_037141475.1 Verrucomicrobiota bacterium
CGGCGGCCCCCTTGCCGACCAGCGCCGGGGTGTTGGGCATGGCGCGGATGACCCGGAAATTTTCCGGGCAGGCGGCCTCCAAGGTTGCCAGGGTGATACCAGCGGCGATGGAAATGATCAGGCGGGGTTGGCCGGCGGCGGCATGAGCGGCTTCCCGCAGGGCGGCGGCGGCCTGAAGTGGCATGGTGCAGAGCAAAATGACTTCGCAGGCGTCGGCAAGTTCGGCTGGAGAGGTGGTGGTTTTTGCAGATGTGAGTTCGGAAAATGCTTCACGGGCTGCTGGCAGCGGGTCGCAGCCAATGATTTGGTCCGGCGTGACGATGCCAGCACGGATCGCTCCCCCGATGAGGGTGGTTCCCATTTTTCCACAACCGATGGTGCCAAGTGTCATGCCGCGAGTATAACAGGCAAGAACAGGCGGTCAAGCGCCCGGCGGATGCAATTTTCGAACGCTTGACCTGAACGTTGACCGGCTCGCCTCAACTCACTTGTTCCAGCCGTTGCCCTCGACGATTTTGTCGATTTGCGCCTTGGCGGTGAACTCGGCGGGGAAAAACTTGAAGTGGGTCATATAGTCAACGGCCTCACGCATTTGCATAATCTCGCCCTTTTTGGCTTCCATGCCAGTGGCGGGAATTTGCTTGGTGGCGGCGATCCAAGCATTGATGCCAGCTTCAGAATCGGCTAGGGTGGCTGCGTCAGGGGCATAGCACAGGGATTCCATTTGGCGGCGCAGTTTGGGCAGGCCCTGGAGTTTGGCGGCATCCTCGCGAATCATTTTGGCCGTCTGTTGCTTCTTGGCGGTGGCGGCTTCCGGCGTCATTTCACCCATGTCGCCGCCATCCACGGCACGTGCTGGCAGTGGGCGGTACCAGATGTTGCGATAGCGCACCGGGTTGCCATGGTCTTGCAACTTGAGGGGTCCTTTGTCGGGCATCGGCCGGTCGTGACTGCGGCCCTTGTGACCGCCACCGCCTTCGAGCGGGGTTGAGTCCTGAACCACGACGCCGTTCATCATCACGGTGTAGCGGCCGCTATCGAGCATTTTGCCATCCTTGAAGATAGGGCGGCGGAAAATGATATCGTAGACCTGCCATTCACCGGGCTTGCGCAGGGCGTTGGCATGCGGCGGATTGACGCCATAGACCGAGCCGGCTGTGCCGTCGGCATAGGTTGGATTTTCATAATTATCGAGGACCTGGACTTCGGTTTGGCCCATCAGGAAGACACCGCTATTGCCGCGGCCTTGGCTGCTACCTTCCACCTTCAACGGCGCCGACCACTCAACGTGGAGTTGGCAATCGCCGAATTCCTCTTTGGTGCGGATGTAGCCCGAGCCGGGCACGCACTGCAAGGTGCCGTCTTTGACGACCCACTTCGTTGGCTCCGGCGGATTCTTGTCGGCCTCCCATTTATCCAGCGTGGCTGGAGTGCCATCAAACAGGATCCGTGCATCAGAGGGCGGGCGGCCGGGTTGCTCGGGAGTGCTGAAGGTGCCCGGGGTGACAATCGGCGGCTGCGGCCGGTTCATGTCGTGAAGTGCCCAAGGATGGGTGGCATCCGGCGGATCACCGTAAAATGGCCCGTCAGCAAATACTGCCGGTGCGGTGAAGGAAAATACACAAATCGGAACGATGGCGGCTGCGGGTCTGGGAAACATGGGTTTCCGTTTACCGGCCATTTGAGCTCCCGTCAAGCGCCGTCGGAAAAATTTCTGGGGGCCCCGGTCATCCAAGAATTTCTGTAGCATTGAACCCCGGTCTAACTTCCACTCGAACCATGGATATGAGAATCTGTATTTGGAAAAAAATTATTTTTTTGATTGCGTTGGCTGATGGAAGCGGCAGTTTACGCCTTTCCCGAGCCGCAGCCCTGGCATTGACGGAGATGGCTCCGCGGGGTTTATGGTTTGAAGAGTTCATTGTATAGTTCGCCGACGCATCGTGCTTCCTTTGCTTTTCCTATGAACACTCGTCATTTCGTTTTTGCCCCATTGTTGCTTCAGTCAGTGCGGGCAGCAGAGTCATTTCCGCTGCCGGATTCCGAGCGGCTCGATTATGGCTATCAACTCTACCAAGAGGACAACCAACGCATCCGTGTGGAATCCTCCTATCTGAGAGGCCAGGTCGATATCAACGCCGATACGGCCGTGCGTTTCCAATTGCTGCGCGACGCCATCAGTGGCTCCTCACCCACCGGTGAGTTGCCCGGCGAGACTGACTTTTTCAAGGAAATGCACGACGTGCGCACCGGTGTCCTCGCGGCCTTGGCACGGCAATTCGGCGATCACCGCCTAGACCTGGAAATTTCCCGCAGTGTCGAGAGTGACTATGATTCGCACGGTTACTCGCTGAGCGATACGTGGGACCTCAACCAGAAAAATACCACTCTGGCATTCGGCGTGAATTATTTATCCGACAAGGTGGCCGTTCCCGGGATTCAGCGCCAAGACAAAACCGGCTTGGAATGGTTCACCGGTCTTACCCAACTCATCGACAAAAACACCGTCGTCAGCGCCAATTTCACCCTCGGCTCCAACCATGGCTATTTGAATGACCCCTACAAGGTCATCGACCGCAACGAGGTGCTCGACCTAGGCATCCCGGGCGTCCCTCTTATTCCGCTAGTCACGCCCTATAACGAAAACCGGCCCAATCACCGCCTGCGCGAAGTCTTGCAGCTGGATGCCACCCACTTTTTTGAAGCACCCAATGCCGCTCTCGACACCGTGGACCGCCTGTCCCACGACGATTACGGCGTGGTCTCCCAATTTATCCAGATCCAATGGCGACAAGCCGTCGGCAGTCACGTCGAGGTGACGCCCTACCTCCGCTACTATCGCCAGAACGCCGCCAAGTTCTTCATGAACTCGCTCGACGGCGTGTTCCCCCTCAGCTACAACCCACCGGACCATCCTAACGGCACCGGCCCTAACTACTCGGCTGACTACCGGCTCTCGGCACTCGACGCCCTGAGCTTGGGCCTTCGCCTGACCTATACCATCAACACGCATTTCTCGCTGAGCACCTCCTACGAACGCTACGCGATGGAAGGTCTCGGCGGCAACGCGGCTCCAGCCGCCTCCTATCCAAGCGCTAACATCTGGTCCCTGAGCGCATCCGCCAAGTTCTAACGCACGATGACTCCGCCTGCGGCATTGTCCTCGCATGAACCTGATGCACGTGGCATCAGGCGGGTGGATTTTCGCGCGCTGGGCACCGCTTGCACCATCCAATTCCGCCATCCGGACGCTCGCGTCGCGCTGCAATTCCTCGCTGATGCCCTCGGCTGGCTCGAGCGCTTCGAAGCCAAGTTTTCGCGCTTTCAGCCGACCTCCATGGTTTCAAAAATCAACGCGGCGGCCGGCAGCGAGTGGGTGCGGGTGGATGCCGAAATGGAGCATCTGCTCGACCTAGCGGCGGAGTTGTTTGATATAACTGACGGCATCGTCGATCCGACGGTGCTGCCTCTGCTCAAGCTATGGGACTGGAAAGCCGTCCACACGTCCCTTCCGGAAGCCGCCTCAGTGCGAGCGGCTCTTGCTCTAACGGGGTTTCAAAAGCTCCAACGCAAGCCCGGCCAGGTGTTCCTTCCTCTGTTAGGAATGGGCTTGGACTTCGGTGGTTTTGGCAAGGAATTTGCCGTCGATCAGTTAGTTCATCTCGCCCATGAGCATGGCATCCAAGATGCGCTCATCGACCTCGGCCGCGATATCTTCGGGCTCGGTGGCAATGGCCACCATCCATTCTGGCACGTCGGTCTTGAGGACGGCCGCAACCCCGGCACCTGCTGGGGTGGGCTCGCTGTATCCAACTTCGCCGTGGCCGCCTCCGGCGATTCCGCCCGCCGCTTTGAGCACAAGGGCCTGCGCTACGGCCATATCCTTGATCCCCGCAGCGGTTGGCCAGTCGCCAATGGCATGCGCGCCGTCACCGTGGTGGCCCCCACCTGCCTGCAAGCCGGTATCTTCAGCACCGCCTTGTTCGTCCTCGGCCCCAAGGATGGCCTGCGCTTCGCCTCCTGTGCCCGAGACCTCGACGCCTGCCTCCAATCCGACCACGGCATCGAAACGACCCGCGGATTCATCCGCCGCCAAGTCCAAGCCGCCTGATTTTTGCAACATCTAACCATATCAACCATGAAGTTCGTCCTCGCATCCCTCGCCCTTGTTTGCTCCACCCTCACGCTGAGCGCCGCCGAGCCGCCGGCCGTCGGCCAAGCACTGCCCAAACTTGCCGAGTTGTTGCCCGGTGCCAAACTGCCTGCCACCACTGGCAAGGTGGTATTGGTGGATTTCTGGGCGTCTTGGTGCGCCCCTTGCGAGGCCTCATTCGCCTGCATGGGCCGCTTGCATGATAAATATTCCGCCAAGGGACTGGTGATCATTGGCATCGGCGTCGATGACGAGGTCGCCAATTACCAATCCTTCGCCGCCAAACAAAAGCCCGCCTTCACCCTCGTCCATGACGCCGCACACAAGGCCGCCGCTTTCTTCAATCCGCCCACCATGCCTAGCAGCTATCTGGTGGACCGCAAAGGCAAGATCCGCTTCATCCACAAAGGCTTCAAAAAGGCTATCACCGAGCCCGAGTACACCAAGGAAATCGATGCCTTGCTCGCCGAGTGACCGACTGATGATCTAACATTCCTCCCTCCACATGCGCTTTTCCCCATATCTTCTGCTTGCGGTGCTGGCCGTCGGCCTCAGTGCTTGTTCACCGCAACTTGTGCGCGTCAAACCCTACGAGCGTGGCAATCTCGCCAAACCAGTCATGACCCATGACAGCGCCCCGCTGCTGGAGGCCATGACCGAACATGCCTACTTCTCCCGCGAGGCCAGCTTTGGCGGCGGCGGCGTCGGCGGCGGCGGTTGCGGTTGCAACTGAGGCAAATTCTCACTTTGTCGAAACGCGGATTTTGGATCTATCCCCCCGAACTCCTATCCATTTCAACCAATCTTCCTATCATGAATTCCATTAGAAAACATCCCCGTTTGCGCTTGTGGTCCTCCCGTGTCAGTTCGCTGCTGCTGTTGGTTCAGCGCTCGCCCATCATCCAACTCATTCTCCCGGAAGCCAAAATCCTCGGCGGCTCGGCCATTGCCGATACCGCCACCATCGCCATCACAACCGTCGTTGGCCTCGGCGCGTACGATTCGGTTTCCGGTGCCACCAGCGTGGTGCAAGTCTCGCCCCTGGCAAACAGCGCCATTGTGCCCGCAGCCATCGGCAGCACTCTTAGCTTCGTATATAAAAACTCAAATTCCGATACACCAGGTAGCTACCAGCTCGCTTCCGGCACGTTGCCAGCAGGCGTGACCAAGAGTGGCACAATCGGTTCGGGCAGGACCCAGGTGATCTCAGGCACCCCCACTGTAACGGGCGCGTTCCCAATCACTCTTACGGCCTGGGAATTTGCCAGCAACACCGGTCGCAGCACTTCCGGCTCATTCACCATCTATGTTCTGGGTTTCACCACCCAGCCAGTTGCTACCAGAGCGATCAACAGCGGCTCGACCACCACCCTGACCTGCGCGGTGACCGGGGCGGCCGCTGGTGCCACCGTTGTCTATCAATGGTACCAAGGTGCGTCGGGCACCACCACCACACCAGTGGGCACCAATTCGTCCTCTTTCACCACCCCGGCCTTAGCCGTGGCCACCAATTACTGGGTGAAGGTGTCTTCGACGTTGAGCACCAGCACGGTGAGTGTCAGTTCCACCACTTCAGCCATCACTGTCACCGGCACCGTGCCGGCGGCTGTTGGCAGCCAACCGGCGTCGACGATTGTCAATTACGGCGGCACCGCCACCCTCAGCACCACCGCTACCGGCTCGGCACCGCTTACCTATCAGTGGTATCAAGGGACGTCAGGCGACACCAGCATCCCCATATCTGGCAGCAACTCACCATCATTCACCACCCCGGCCCTGATAGCTAACACCAGTTACTGGGTGAACGTGAGCAATAGCGTCAATCCCACCGGGGCGGCATCGAACACGGCTACAGTCACGGTCCGCAACCCGTTTGACTCATGGATGTTCGTTAGTGGCAGCGGGGTGCCCTCCAACCAGAATGGCCCGTGGGACATTCCGCTGGGTGACGGGTTTCCGAACATCCTCAAATACGCCTTCAATCTCAATCCAAACATCCCGGATATTCGGAAACTAACCGTCGGGGCCGGCAATACAGCCGGCTTGCCTGGCACCGCCTTGGTTAGCGGCAAGTTGCGCCTCGAATTCATCCGTCGCAAGGGGAGTTCCGGCATCACCTACACCCCGCAGTTCGGTTCCGGTCCAGGTGTGTGGGCCAATGCTCCGATCCTCAACACGCCTGTCACGATCGATGGCACTTGGGAGCGGGTGGTGGTGGATGACCCTGCACCTGCTGGCGGCCGCCGCTTCGCCCGGGTGACGGTGACCCAGCTTCCCTGAACCCTCGATCCATACCGGGGGCATATCTCAGATGCGATCATCAATCCACGGATTGAGTGGGCTCTGTGACCCGATTAGTCCGGTAAATATTTGGCAGTCATCATCTAACATATTTTAACATGCATACTCACAAGCTTATCCCCCTGTTAGCGGCGCTGCTTGCAGTTAGCGTAGTTCCCGGCCAAGGGCAAATGCGCAAAATCATAGCGGAACTCAGCCCTGTGGCAGAAAGCGACGCGGTGCATGCTGCCAGCACGGTGCGTGCGGCATTGGTGGTAAAGCTGCCCGACACCTATCACATGCAGTCGAATGCGCCGCGAAACCCGCTGCTCATTCCGACCCGCTTGCAGCTGGATACCCCGGCCGGAGTGCGAGTGACAGAACTCGTCTATCCCCCCGCCATCGACCTCAAGCAGGAGGATGTGGAACTGCCACTCGCCGTGTTCGAGCGAGAGTATGCCATCGGCATCAGCCTGACAATCGGGGCCGAGGTCGCCTCCGGGGATTTGCTCATACCGGTGCACCTGCGCTATCAAGCGTGCGACGACAGCATGTGCTACGGACCCACCAACGTCGATGCCACATGGACGCTCAAGGTGGTGCCGGCTGCCAGCGCATTGACCGCTCAAAACACAGAATTGTTAGCCAAGATCGCCTTTGGCACGGGCCAAGCTCCGTCCTCTGCCACTGCACCCACGACAGCACCCACAACTGTGACACCAAGCGACGGGCCGGAGGTGGACCTCAGCGCCTTGGACCACTTTACCATCAGTGGCACAGCGGGCGGATTCTTGCGGGCCGATGCCTTCCTCAAATTTATCAAAAATGCCGAGAACGACGTCAAGGAAGCTGGCATGTTCGAAGGGCAGGGGCCACTGGCCATTATCCTCATTGTTCTGTTAGGTGGGTTTGCCCTCAATCTAACACCATGTGTGCTGCCAATGATTCCCATCAACCTCGCCATTATCGGTGCCGGCGCACGCAGCGGTTCACGGCGGCGCGGGCTTTTGTTAGGTGGAACCTACGGCTTGGCCATGGCGCTGGTCTATGGTGTGTTAGGCCTGGTGGTGATCCTTACCGCAGGCAGCTTTGGCACGATCAACGCCTCGCCTTGGTTCAATCTGGGTATAGCCTTATTGTTTGTGGTCCTGGGTCTGGCTATGTTTGACGTGGTCACCATCGACTTTTCCCGATGGTCCGGCAACTTCAACCCTGGTGCGCGCCGCGGCAGCTTTGTGCTGGCATTCTCGATGGGCGCGGTGGCGGCCTTGCTCGCCGGCGCCTGCGTGGCTCCGGTGGTCATCCAGGTGATCCTTTTTTCTAGCAATCTTTATGCAAAGGGCACCCAGAGCGCCCTTGCCCTGCCATTTTTCCTAGGTATTGGAATGGCCATTCCGTGGCCATTTGCCGGGGCTGGTCTAGCCTCGCTGCCCAAGCCGGGAGCTTGGATGATCCGCGTGAAGCAGGTGTTTGGTACTCTCATTATCGCCACCGCGATCTACTACGGCTACCTCTCATATGAGATTTTTTCAAACCGCTCGGTGGACACCAAGCAAGTCGCCTCCAGTGCTAACGAAAAACTCAAGGAGGGCTGGCACGCGTCGCTTGCCGAGGGCCTCTCCCTGGCCGAACGCGAGCACAAACCCGTCCTCATCGACGTCTGGGCATCTTGGTGCAAAAACTGCCTGACCATGGACAAAACGACCTTGCAGGATGCAGGCGTGAAGGCCGCTCTGGACGGTTACGTCAAAATCAAGTTCCAAGCCGAGCAACCCGACGCTGAATCGACCAAGCAGGTGATGCAGCGCTTTCACGCGGTGGGCCTGCCTGCCTACGTGATCCTCAAGCCCAAGGCCGGAGTGCCGCCGCACCCTTGAGAAGCTCGTGTTTTGCGCTTTCGTCCGGCGGGATGGCTTCGGATATTTGCCGGAGGTGGAGGACGTTGCCGGTTGGGGTTTCTTGTTAGGTTTCTATTCATAGCGGCTAGGTGACTTAGCGTTCAGATAGCGTGTCAATGTAATCTCGCAACAGTAGTGCTCGCTCTTTGTTGAGTTCCATTCGTTTCGATACGCTGACAGGTCTCCACATAGTTCCTTGCATTGCGTCATAAAGTGCGCCTTGGGTCTCGATCTCCTTTTCGCGGTATGCCCGCCATGCCAGCTGAGAAGCTTGAAGTGCCTTCCACTGTTTGGGTGTCTTCTTCCAGGAAAAGGACTTGGAAAATTTGAGAAGCGGGCCTTGACCTTCGGGTGGCGGTGTGACTAGCGTCACTGCGCCGCGGCATGCGCCATGGCCGTATCTCCGCCAAATTTTCGCAGACAATATGAACATTCACGAATACCAAGCCAAGGAACTTTTTGATAGATTCGGTGTGCCCAGCCCCAAGGGCAAGGCGGCCGCCACCCCCAAGGAGGCCTATGACGCCGCCAAATGGCTGGACGTGTCCAATCTGGTGGTGAAGGCCCAGGTGCATGCCGGGGGGCGGGGCAAAGGGGTGTTCAAGAGTGGCTTCAAGGGCGGTGTGCAGTTGGTGGATTCTGCTGAGGGGGTGCGCGAGGTGGCGGCGAAGATGCTGGGAGAGGTGCTGGTGACGAAGCAAACCGGGGAGGCCGGGCGCTTGGTGCGCAAGGTGATGGTGACGGAAACCGTGAGCATTGAGCGGGAAATTTATCTGGCGATTCTGATGGACCGTGAGTCGCGCCGTCCGGTGATCATCGCGTCGACGGAAGGGGGCATGGACATTGAGGAAGTGGCGGCCAAGACGCCTGAGAAGATCATCCGGGAGTCGGTCCATCCGTTGGCGGGGCTGCAGGCCTATCAGGTTCGGAAACTCTGTGAGGCGCTCGGTTTCAACACCACAGCCCGGCAGTTCGGGCGCTTGCTGCATGCGCTTTACAAGCTGTTCATCGAGTGCGATTGCTCGATGGTTGAGATCAATCCGGTGGTGGTGACCACGGATGACCACGTGTACGCATTGGATGCGAAGTTCAACTTTGATGACAATGCGCTGTTCCGGCACCCGGAGATTTTGGCGATGCGCGATCCGGAGGAGGAAGACCCACGGGAAGTGATGGCGTCGGAGTTCGGCCTCAATTACATCGGCTTGGATGGCAATATTGCCTGCTTGGTGAATGGAGCCGGTCTGGCGATGGCGACCATGGACATCATCAAGTACTACGGTGGGGAGCCGGCAAATTTCCTCGACGTGGGGGGTGGCGCTACCAAGGAACAAGTGGTGGCCGCCTTCAAGATCATTCTTGGTGACCCGGCGGTCAAAGGCATCTTGGTCAATATTTTTGGCGGCATCATGGATTGTGATGTGATTGCCAACGGCATCGTTGAGGCCACCCGCGAGGTTGGGCTGAGTTTGCCGTTAGTGGTGCGCCTCGAAGGCAACAACGTCGAGGCCGGGCGCCAGACGCTTGCCAGTTCGCAGGTCGCTCTGGTAACCGCTACCACGATGGCCGATGCCGCCCAGAAAATCGTTGCTGCGGTCAAATAGTCCGTCGCTCTAAGTCCCAACCCTTTCACTCCACCCCTATTTTTCCCATGTCTATTCTCGTTGACGAAACCACCAAGGTTCTAGTTCAAGGTATCACCGGCAGTTTTGGTGCCCGCCATGCTCAGCTCAGTATTGATTACGGCACGCAGATTGTTGCCGGGGTTACGCCGGCTAAAGGCGGGCAGACGTTTGATCACGCTGGCAAGAAGGTGCCTATCTACGATACAGTTTCGGCGGCCGCCAAGGAAAGCGGTGCCACTGTATCGGTTATTTTCGTGCCTCCGGCATACGCTGGTGACGCCATTTTGGAAGCGGTGGACGCCGGGCTTGATCTGGTGGTTTGCATCACTGAAGGGATTCCGGTGATGGATATGATGCGGGTGCGCGCCATGATGGTCGGGAGCAAGACCCGGCTGGTGGGACCCAACTGCCCGGGGATTGTCACGCCGGGGCATGGCGAGAAAAGCTACGGTGGTTGCCGCATCGGCATATCTCCCGGTTACATTCACAAGCGCGGCAACGTCGGCGTTGTGTCCCGTTCCGGCACTCTTACTTATGAGGCGGTGTGGCAATTGACGCAGGCCGGGTATGGCCAGAGTACCTGTGTGGGTATTGGTGGGGACCCGATCAATGGCACATCTCACATCGACGTGCTCAAGATGTTCAATGACGACCCGGAAACGGAAGCCATTATCATGATCGGTGAAATCGGTGGCAACGCTGAAGCCGAAGCCGCCCGCTGGGCCAAGGAATTTTGCAAAAAGCCGATAGCGGGCTTTATCGCCGGTGCCACCGCGCCAGCCGGTCGCCGCATGGGCCATGCCGGTGCCATCGTCGGCGGTGAGGAAGACACCGCCCGCGCCAAGAAGCGCATTCTCGCCGAGTGCGGGATCGCTGTGGCCGAGACCCCAAGCGTCATGGCCAGCACCTTGCTGGAACGCTGGGGCAGGTAAGCCGCAAGCATCAATCACACAAAAAAAGCCCGATCCGTCACGTGGACAGATCGGGCTTTTGTGATTGAAGGCAGGATTATTTGCCGCTGTGATGACTCACGGCTGGCGCTGGTGCGGGAGCCGGGGGCTTGGATGTGCAGGCAGAAGCGAACAGTGAGGCCGCAGCGGCAAGGATGGCGAGCTTGATGAATTTCATTGCTTTGATTAGTTGGTTGTTCTTGCGCGCTCCCACTAGGAAGCGCTCGCGCCAAAAAAAGGACTTTTCGCCCGAATTGGCAAGTGAAATAGTTAATTTTTCCTTATTTTATGGTTTTTCCCATCCCTTTGGCTGGGTTTAGGCCATGAACGGGTGGATTTTCAGGAGGTTCACGCTTGGGCGGGATCATCGAGAACGATGCGCGGAAACACCGGTTTTGGCTTGCCGATGGCGTGGCCGTCGGGCAGCAGGCCCCAGTGCAGGTCGGCGAGTTTGAGGCTCGTCAGCGAGGGTAAATTGAGCTGGGCGGCGAGCTTGGCGGCGGCGTCCGGGAGGATGGGGGATAGCAGGACGGCGGCGTGAGCGACGCTTTCGGCGAGGTGATAGAGCACGGTGGCGAGTCGCTCATGGTTGGCTGTATCCTTATTGAGCTCCCAAGGTTTCATCCGCTCGGCATAACCATTGCAATGGACGACGTGGCGGCTGATGGCTTCGAGTCCGCGTGAGATATCACATTCGTCCATCGCGGCCTGATAGGCGGCGGTGGAATCAGTTAGGGAAACTTGCAGGGCGGTTTCGTCAGAGGTGAGGGGGGCTCCGTGATGGAGGATGCCGGCGGTAAAGCGCTGGCTCATGTTGAGGGCGCGGTTGCAGAGGTTGCCTGTTTCGTTAGCCAGTTCGGTGTTGAAGAGCATGACGAGGCGGTCTGGATCGAAGTCGGAGTCCTTGCCGGTGATGATATCGCGCATCAGGTAGTAGCGCAGGGCATCGACGCCGAAGGAATCGGCGAGCAGGTTTGGATCGACGATATTGCCGGTTGATTTGGAGAGTTTGTCGCCGCTTTTGCTATTCCAGAAGCCGTGGACGAGGAGTCGTGGGATTTGGGCATCGGGGAAGCCAATGGCATGGAGCATGCACAGCCAGTAAATGCCGTGGGCTGGTACTAGGATGTCCTTGCCGATGAGATGGGTGCTGCGGCTGCCAGCGACGTTCCAGAGATTTTTAAAGTTTGGGAGGTCGGCATCCGGCGCGGCGTGATAGCCGGCGAAGGAGATATAGTTGATGAGCGCGTCGAACCAGACGTAGGTGACGAATGAAGAGTCGAAGGGCAACTCGATGCCCCAGCGCAGGCGTTCCTTGGGGCGGGAAATGCACAGGTCGGTATCGCCGGAGCGCTCCAGGGCGTTGAGCAACTCGGTTCTGCGGAAGGCCGGAGTGATGACGTCGGGGTGGTTCTCGATGAAGGATTTGAGCCAGCCCGTGTGCTCGCTGAGTTTGAAATACCAGTTCTCTTCTTCAACCAAATTAACCTCACCCCACTGGGGCCCGAAGTTGCCGTTTTCATCGCGATCACGGTCTTGGAGGAATTGTTCCTGGCGAACCGAGTAGGGGGCGGAGTGGGATTTTTTGTAAAGTTGGCCGTTTTGTTCGAGCTCACTGAGGATCCCCTGGACGCAAGATTTGTGGCGGGGGTCGGTGGTCTCGGCCCAGCCGTCGTAATGAACGCCGAGTTTTTCCCAAAGGTTGAGAAACTGCTTGGTGGTGCGTTTGACAAAAGTGGCCGGATGCACTCCCTCGCGTTCTGCGGTCTGTTGGACTTTTTGGCCGTGCTGATCTACTCCAGTTAGAAAATAGGCATCCTCGCCACGCAGTCGTCGGTAGCGGATGATGACATCGGCGAGCACTTTTTCATAGGCGTGGCCGATGTGCGGCGCGCCGTTGGTGTAGTCGATGGCAGTGGTGAGGTAGAACATGGGATGAAGAAAAGAGTCGGACGAGTGATGATTGCCGATGGATGAACGTTGATCTTTGATGTGAGCATGGACGTGAGATTCAGCTCGAACCCAGCTCAGTTCAAGAATCGTTCGCCTGAGCTCGCGCCGATGTTCAGAATCAACGAGCGTCAATCGTCAATCACCGCAGCGTTTTCGGTCTCTTTAGCGACTTCGATTCAACTGCTCAATTTTGGCGTCTTCGACGCGTGAGGCGAGCCATGAGTCGAACACGAACATTTCGTTTTGGGTGGTGGCGGAGTTCAGTTCAGCATCGATGCTGGTTGCGCTGTTGGGATCCTTGACAACCTCGCGCTTGATGACATGGAGGACGAAAGCGCGATCAGATTCGATGACTACCTCAGCCATCGAGCCGGGATCGACATTGGAGGCAGCTTGGAAGAGGTTCTTCGGCTCGGTGGCACCGTCTGGTTTGTAGGTACTGGTGACGTTGGTGACGGTCTTGCTGCCGGTTAGTTCGGCATCCTTGGCGGCATCCGCAAAGGATTTACCGTCAGCCAAGGCGGTCTTGATTTTGGCAGAGGCCGCCTCGGCGGCAGTCTTGAGGTTGTCCGCGGCCTTTTGGGCGATGTATTTGGCGCGTGCTTCGGCGCGTGCTTCGCCGAAGGATTTTTCGCGAGCCTTTTCCTCACCGTCGAGGCGGGCGATGAGCCACTGGTTTTCGCCGACGGCGATGGGTTGGTGGAATTTTGAGATAGGATCGGACGTCTCGCTGATTTGGAAAAGTTCATCCACGGCTTTGCCGCCCCGTGATGATGCCCGCACGTTGATGGCGAGATCGGCTGGAGCGTCGGCCAAGGTGAAAAAATCCGTGGTTTTGATTTCCCAGCCATTCTCTTTGGCCATGTCTTCGAAGCCGCTGCCTTTGGCATCTTCGAGTTTGTCGGTGAAATCTGAGACGAGCTTGTCGGCTTCGATGTTTTTCTCACGGCGCTTTTCGGCAAGCGCGGCTGCCTTGAGGGATTTAGCCTCCTCTTTTTTCTTTTTGGCGGCGGCTTTGGCTTCGTCGGAGGCGGCGGCTTCGGCGATGGTTTCGGGTGGTTCCGCGTCGGCACTCGCGTCGTCGGCCGGGGTTTCCGGCGTTACCAGAACGTAGGAGAATTTGCGGCGCGGAGTGGTTTTGAAGCCGTCCTTGATGGGTTCCCAATAACTTTTGATTTCCTCCTCGGTGGGCTGAATCTTATCCTCAAATGGGCCGAGGGGGAGGCAGGCAAGATCGGCGGTGATTTGTTGTTTTGAGAGGGCCAATGTCTTGGCTGCGGCATCACGGTCGCTGCCCAAACCCGCGCTGAGGAGGGTCTTGAGTTTCTTGGCCGCAAGCAGGTCGTCGGCAAAATCCAGCAGGTCATTTTCGGTCAGAGCCAGCTGCCCCATCCCTCTCTCAATAAATGCCCTATATTTTTTTTCATCGAAGGATTTGTTGGTTCCGGCGAACGCTTTCATCGAGCGGATGAAGGTGGATACCTCCTCGGCACCCGGATAGATGCCGAACTTCTCCTTGGCGTCACGCAGTAGCAAGCGGCCAGTGAAGAACTTTTCCGGAAGGTCATTTTCGGATTTGAAGCCCTTGGCGAGTTCCATCACAAACCCGTAGGGGGCATAGTCACCGGAACTGAAAAGCATCTGTGCCAGTTTCACCGGGCCACTGCCGAGGCGGTTTAGATCTTTGTCGCTGTAGGATCGTCCGGCCACCCGGAGGATGCTCGTGCCACCGCCAGCATAATTTCTGCGGCCTCTGGAAAAGTCGCCGAACACGAATGCCGCAGCCACCAGCACCAGCCCGAAGACCAGCAGTCCTTTGTATCTGTGAATTTTTTCGATCATGCAATGGGAGCCTGTCGATTTCACAGGCGCGCCGAGTTAAGGGCGGAGTGGCCCCGGCGGCAATCGCAAATTTCCAGACAGGCAAGATTCATGCTGCCAACCCGCATGGGATGCACGCCAAACTTGCCATGGATTCCTTCACGCATCGCCGCTTGGGACTCGCATCACACGGTTGCGTGTTAGCCATCGGCTTGCTCGGCGGACTGGTGTTGCTTGATCGCCATGGCCCGGATCCGGGACTGCCTGTCAGCACCCCGCGGCCGCCAGCGCCAGCCGCTCATGCCCGGGCGGTGGCTGCTGCTTGGCTCGACCAAGCGCTGGCCAAGGTGACGGCGGATCGCAAGGAGTCCAACCACTTTCACGATGCCAGTGTGCGGCCGCCCGGATAGGCGATGCTCAGGCGCTTGCCTAGGACGTTGTGCGTGCTGGTGGTCGTCAAGCCGTCCTGGGTTTCGCTCAGTGTGTCGCCCAGCGAATCGTAGGGGAAGCCGCTGATGCTAACGTTGTTAGATGCCTGGGTCAGGCGGCCCAGGCCGTCGTAGGCATACATTTTAGCAGTGGTTCTGGTGCAGCGTCCCTGTGGGTTGTATTGCGCGGTGGCCGAGGCCAATGACACGTTGCCGCCGCCGGGTTGGCCATTTTTGCCGGTCGCGCTGGTGCTGACGAGATTATCGTTGGCGTCGTAATGATGGGTGGTGCCGGGTTCAAACTC